>CACZSB010000150.1 GCA_902783765.1 uncultured Lachnospiraceae bacterium | reverse complement strand
TATTTACGGGGCCTTTTCCTCCCCGCAGCTGCACTTATAGCCTGTGGTAACGCTTTCCTCCCAGGCCTCTTTAACGGTTACCGTCTCCGTCCAGGCCTCCTTATCCACTATGGTTTCATCCCAGGCTGCCTGATCCACTACGGTTTCCTCCCAGGCCTCTTTAACGGTCACCGTCTCCGTCCAGGCCTCCTTATCCACTATGGTTTCATCCCAGGCGGCCCGATCCACCACCCAGATCTGCCGGGTCTCCGTCACGGCCTCGTGATGGATGGTGCCCACCTGGACCGGGGCGCTGTACCAGCCGCTTCCTTCTTCCGGGTGCTGATATAACCCGTGGAGTGTATATGCGGAAATTCTTCCCTCCATCATTTCGATGGTGAGGTTCAGACCACACCGATTACAGAAGGAATGCGTCTCATACACCGGCTCATCCCAGGCCTCGCTGATCACCACCAGCACATCCTCATGGTGCCCTTCCTCCGGGTGATGGACGGTGTGAGTCACCGCCGGATGGTACACGGTCCTGGTCTCAGCGGGGTGATGCACCGTGTGGGTCTTGGCCGGGTGATGGACGGTGTGAGTCACCGCCTCGTGATAAATGGTCTTTACCTCCGCCGGGTGCCGGACGGTTCCTGTCACAGCCACCCATACATGGGTATGGGAAGGGTCAGTGTTTTCCGCACTCCGGCTCTCAGTCTCCTCCGTCTCGCTTTCCGCCTGGGCCGCCTGGCTCTCCGTCAGGGTTCCTTCCTTCGTTTCAGCCTGGGAATCTTCCCCGGGCTGGGTCTCGGTCTCTTTAAGGCTTTCCTTAGCCGGCTTCGTCATATCAGATTCTTGGGCGTCTGCCTTCGCCTCCTGGGTGCCGGCAGAGGCCGGGCTTTCGTCCTTGTGGCTCTCCGTGGCCAGGGCTGCGCCCTGATCGGCCTGGGTGCTTACTCCCGGCGCGGCGGTTTCTCCTTTATTCTTCGCCCCGGCCCCTGAGCAGGAGACAAGCAGGGCAATCAGCAATATAATGGCCAGGATCAGGCCTCCGTAGATATAGGATTTTTTACTTTTCATTTCCTTTCCGTTCATGCTTGTCACCTCCTGAAACAAGGGGCAAATAGGTCTATTTCCTCAATTAAATTATACAATATTTTCGGCGAAAAGTCACTAAAAATCAACAAAAATCGCTATTTTCTTTGGATAGTCATATTCAGTTATCAAGGTGCTGTATATTTGGCAGCCCAGGGTATTACCTATGGGCGTAGTCCCACTCATCCCCGACTTTGAGCAAATTGTATTGTTCCTCTGTTACGGGTACTTCCAGGGTGTATTCCGTTCCTGTTTCCGAATCGGTAAAGGAGCAGGTCACATAGTACGAAATCCTAAACAGGCCGTTGCCAATCCTCTTATCGCATATCGTTACCGTTTCCTGGGCCTCCATAATGGAGATTTGGCGGCTGTTCTCTTCCAGCAGAGTATCTGCATAGCCTTTAAGCGAAATAAGTATGGCTCCGAGTAGGAAAATTACCGCAGCTTCTTTCACTCCCTGCAAAATCGCTTCAAAATGTGTATAGTCCCCACTTCGGAGGAAATTAACAACTCTCAAAGCAACCAGCAAAAGGCAAAATACTCCTAACACCATAAAGAATTTTCCCATGCTTTCCCTCCCTATGCGTGAACGCCCAGATCAGCGGTTTCCGCCTGGGCTTCGCCTTCCTCCGGGAAGCGGCTCTCATCCGAAGCTGCGCTCTCTCCGGGCAGGAGCCCGCCGGCTTTTTCCATATAATCCGCTGCCTTTAAAGCGTCCTTTATGGCCTGCTCCAGGGCCTCCGGCTTTTCCTGGATATGCTGGATCCAGCTTTGCACATAGGCCTTGTGGTTATCCCGCAGGCTCTCTGTTTCGCAGCCTAAGTGATAGCCCAGGAAGGCGGATCCGATCTCGGCCACCAGCTCCTCCCTGGCGTAGGACTCGCTGCCAAAGCCTCCGGATAGCTCCCGGCCCAGTCGGCTGGCGTGGCCGCTGGCATGGGTGAGCTCATGCAGCGCCGTGGAATGATAGTCCCCTTCGCTGAAAAAGCTCTCCTTTGCGGGCATAAAGACCGTATCCACGGCCGGGCGGTAGTAAGCCTCCCCCCCGGGGCTTTCCTGAATGGAAACGCCCATGCCCCGGGAGATCTTCTCCACGGCCTCGTCTGTGGGGAAGGCTTCCCTTACTTCCTCCCGGTAAGGGGGAAGGCCCTCCACCATGTCCCCGTTATATACGGCGAAATATCGGGTCTTCAGAACAAAATCCGTCTCTTCCCGGCGGCCGTCTTTAACCAGACGGTCTGCCTCCTCAAAGCTCAGGTAACGCTTTTCTCCCTCCGCGGCCTTCTTGTCATAGCAGAACCAATATTCCACATAGCTGGCCTTGCTGCCCTTTTTCAGCTTCCATTTCTCACCGGGATGGTATTTCCCATTCCTGTCCGCGATCTGATTAAAGCTGTACCAGCGGGGATCCTTGAGCCCCTTAAGCTGAGAGACCATCAGGAGCGTAAAGACATTGCTGCCCCGGTAGGGCCGGTTCGTGATGCCGTTTCTCAGCTTCCCCATGCTTTTCCAGCCCTTCTTCCAGGAAAGCCCCTGTTCTTTCAGGCTCTGGATAAACATATCGGCCATGGCCCGCCGGTATTCATCCCGCTTGCTCACGGGGGCCGCCGGAGTCTCCCTGAGCATATCCAGGGCATCCGGATTTTTCAGATCCAGCCGGGCCTGCTCCCATAAATGAGGCATTTCCTCCCGGACGGATCTCCAGCTGTCCCCGATGATCAGGTGATCAAAGACAGGCATATCCAGAAGATCTCCGGCCATGATCAGCTTCCTGGTCAGATCCAGGTCCTGGGCGCTGGGCTCCGGATCTCCGGAGGGGTGATTATGCACCATCACCACCCCCGCCGCATTGGAAAGGATGGCGGATTTGAAAACCTCCCGGGGATGGGCTAAAGAAGCGTTCAGGCAGCCGATGGATACGACATTGAAATTTATGGGGTGCATCTTGGCATCCATATTCAGGATCAGGAAGTATTCCCGGTCATTTTCCTTAAGATATTCCTGCATGCACTCTGCGATGGCCCTGGGGCTGCTTAAAGCCTCGCCGCTAAAGAGTCTTTCCCCTTCTTCGAGCTTTAGGCGTACCTTTACCTCCTTAAGGGTGAAATCCTCCAGGGAATATTGCTGCTCGTTCTTCATGGTTTATCCTCCTTTGTTTTGACCTCATCCCTCTCCGCCGTCTGAGGAGGTGGGAAAGCTCGTGGGTTCTACTGCCTGAGTGCCTTCCTCCGGCACCGTCTCCGTCACAGGCTCCGTGGGTGCCTCCGTTTCGGGGGCTGGGGTGGTTTCCGGCTCCGTGGGCGCTGCTGTAGTGGTGGGGGCCTCTGTGACCGGCTCTGTCACCGGCTCCGTGGTGGCAGCCTCCGTGGTGCTTTCTTCCGTCTGGGCCGGGGTGCTTTCTTTCGGCGCCGTCTCTGTGACAGGCTCGGTGGGTGCTGTAGCGTCCGGTTCCGTGGCCCCTTCGGCGGAGAACTCCGCCGGGGCGGTCTGGCTTTCTCCGGAATCCGAACCTTTCGAATTCATGGAGACAGCCAGAACCAGCAAAACTATGAGGGCTATCAGCACCACCATCTGGATCCCAGCTATGATCAAAGCAAAGCGCTTTTCGTTCTTAGTCATTTCCTTTATCCTCCTGTAACTGTTCTATGATTCGGCTTAGGGCGTCCCCGGCCTGCCAGATCCACTCCACATCCTCCTGGGATGCCTGGGGATCATCGGCCACGGGCCAGGGCAGCACCAGCCTTTTGGTTCTGATCATTTCCGCCTTTGCCTCCTGATACACATTCACCGCCACGGCGTAGCATTTCAGATCATCCGCAAAGCGGTAGGCGGCCCGCAGATCGCTGATGGGCTCCTTTAAATGCGCCTGATGCTCCCTGGCGATGCGTTCTGCTATATCCACCTCGATTCCGCTTCGCAGGAAAATAAAGCTCACAAAAATCAGCATTATTCCTAAAGTGATGAGCAGGATCATGGCCAGGATATAGATTGCCTGGATTATATCGAACATATGTTTTTATCCTCCCGGTATTGCTTAAGGGCTTCCTCCAGCCGGCCCAGGATCTTAATCAGCTCCTCATCCGGCATATCGTCCTTCTGGCGGTGATGCGTAAGGCTCCGGGCGGCGGCCGAAAGCAGGGCCTTCAGGCCGGCGATCTCATTCGCCGTGGGAACCGGTGCCTCCCCCGGATCCGTCAGCTTCATGGGGCCGGACATGGAGCCGGGCACATAGTCGCTGATTTCAAATTCCAGAGGTTCATCGTCCTTGGGCTCCAGAAACTTCACGATCTTCTTGGAGGCCTTTTTGATTTTCTTCTCACTTTTGTTTTGGCTCGCCGCCCGGGCCCGCTGCTCGGAGCTTAGGATATCTGTCATTTCCTCCCGGGACAGAAGCCTGGATCCGTTTTTAGCCGCCTCCTTTAAGGCCTCCGCTGTGGCCATGGACGGCCGAAGCAGCTCCTCCGTACTGACCAGGGAGAGGAGAAGGGCCTGGTTCGGTTTCTGATCTTTTGCCGGGGGCACCGCATAGCCTGGCTTCTGCACCGCCGGATCCAGATAGGATAGGGAAACGGCGGCATAAAAAGGGAGAAGACCTGAATCCACCATCTCCAAAAGCTCCGGCAGCAGCTCGGTGAGGCGGATGAGTCTTGCTATTTGCCGCCCGCTGTCTTTTTCTTTCTCTGCCAGCTTTTCTCTTGCCCCTGACTTCTGGCCTATTAGGCCAGAAGTTGCATCCGACCGCTTCCCCTGGTTCTTTAAGGCGTCATATTTGATCTTGTAAGCGTAGGCCTTCTCCGAGGGCAGCACCTTCTCCCGGCGCAGATTGGCATCGACCATGGCAAGCCTGGCTTCGTCCACGGTGTAGGTGGAAAGGATGGCCGGGATGGTTAAAAGCCCCAGCCGCTGGCAGGCATGCTTTCTTCGGTGTCCAGAGATCAGGATATAATCCCCGGGAGCTGCCAGCGTTTCCCCCTCCGGGCCCTGCCAGGGCTCGCTCACGGCCCAGACCAGGATGGGCTCCTGGATGCCGCTGCCGGATATGCTCTCCATGAGCTCGTCCATGTCGGCATTATCCAGCACATGGTAGGGATGGCCCGGGAAGGGCTTAATAGAGTCCAGCGGAATGCTCTGTACATAGCGGGCCGCCGTATCCTCCATAGCGGAATAGATTCCCTGGATGGCCGCCCTGTCCGAGTCGCTGATCTGCCGGCTTTTCATGCGAAACTTTTCAGAGGCCATTTTTTACCTCCAGATATTCCTTCACCAGGCTGCGATAGTCGTCACAGACGGCTGCCTGGGGCTGGCTTAAGATCACCGGGGCCGTCCGGGTGCTTTTCTTCACCCCCACGGCATGGCGGATGGTCTGCTCAAAGCAGGGAACCCCTTCCTCCTCCAGGGCCCGGCGCATATCCGCTGCCAGGGTGGAGTTTTTTACATCCATGGTCAGGAAGACCCCTGGAAATCTCAGATCCGGATTGTATTCGGCGGCGGCGTTCATGGCCTGGAAAAGATAATCCATGCCGTCCATGGAAAAATCCGAACAGTCCATGGGGATCAGCACCTCGTTTGAAATGGCCAGGGCGTTGGCCACGGCCACATCCACATCCGGCGGGCAATCGATGATGCAGTAGTCGTACCGATCCGCCACGGCTGCCACTTTCATCTTCAGCCTGAACTGGGCGGGGCTCGATGCATCGATCAGGATTGTCCTGTTTGCCGATGACAGGGCAAAGGAGGAGGGGATAAGATCCACGCCGTAGTCCGTATGACGGATGGCCATCTCAATGGGCAGCTCCCGCCGCAGCATGATATCGGCCAGCGTTACCAGGGGCTCCTGCTCCGTGATCCCCAGCCAGCGGGTCATGTGGTGCTGGATGGTCGCATCGATCACCAGCACCCGCTTTCCCATTTCCCTGGCCAGGATCAGAGCAAAGGCCATTGCCGTTGTGGTCTTTCCCACGCCTCCCTTAATGTTCACGAAAGAAATAGTCCTCATTTTCCTACCAACCTTTCTTATGAGTTATTCCTTATCCTTCTTGTCTTTTGGGGGTTTCCCAAAAGTGGTTTTCCTCACTATTCGCGGGTCATATTTATATCTGCCATTCGGCAGCAGTTCGTCTTTTACGAATCCTTTCTTGAGGCAGGCATAGATCGTATTAGCAGGCTTGCCCATCTCCGCAGCAATCTCTCCGACGGACCATCCTCTCTCCCAAAGCTTTCGAATATGTTCTCTTTGCTCGAAGGTGAATTTTTTTCTGAACCCTGGATTCCACATATTCTCGTTCATTTTTGTCTCCTTAATCGATAAAAAATAAGCGGTGCAACCCTGCACCACTTATTGCTTAACTTTGCCTCTCTGCAAGTATTTTTGAAAAACGATTGACAGGGGTTTATATATATAATATAATTCCCCTTGCGCCAAAAGCGCGGGTGTAGTTCAATGGTAGAACACCAGCCTTCCAAGCTGGACACGTGGGTTCGATTCCCATCACCCGCTTCCCGCGCGCAAAGCCCAGAACAATCCGGCGCGGGGGAAGAGAACATGGTGGGTTTAGCACAGTTGGTTAGCGCGTCAGATTGTGGTTCTGAAGGTCGTGGGTTCGAGTCCCACCACCCACCCTCCTTGGG
>CACZSB010000149.1 GCA_902783765.1 uncultured Lachnospiraceae bacterium | reverse complement strand
GGCGGCGGGAAGACCGCTGATATTCCCGTAATTACGCACATCCATGCCTTCGGTCAGGCAATCCGCCGGATCCTCCAGCACCGTCAGCAATTCGGAAACCGCATCCAATTGGGCTTTGCCGGGTTTGCCCCGGGACATATCCAGGGTCAGCTTTTGATCCTTTAGAGCCTGGAAGCGGGCCTCCACCCGACTTTTCTCCAGGGACAGTTCCCCGGGGGTCATATCCTGATATTTTTTCATGTCAACTCCCATCAGTCATTGGTATAATTGTCGAAGTAGCCCTGGATCAGTACCACGGGGGTCCCTTTGTCGCCGGAGCCGCTGGTAAGATCGCAAAGGGAACCAATAAGATCCGTCAGCTGCCGGGGCGTGGTGCCCTCAGAGGCCATTTGGCCCACCAGATCCGCATCTTTTTCCCGGATGCTTTTGCTGATGGCCTCCCGTAAGGCCTCTCCGGAAAGGGCCCGGAAATCGTTGTCTGCCAGGTATTTCAGCTTCAGCTCGTTGGGGGTGCCGATGAGTCCCTGGGTAAAGAAGGGACTGACCAGGGGATCTGCCAGTTCCCAGATTTTGCCCTGGGGGTCTTTAAAGGCGCCGTCCCCGTACACCATCACCTCCACGTGACGGCCCGTGCGGTCCAGAATCTGCTGCTGGATTTCCTCCACCAGACCCTGCCCCTCCCGGGGGAAAAGCTTGACGGAATCCTCCGTGGCCTTGTTGGAACCCAAGAGGCCGTAGTCCTTGTTGAAACCGCTGCCGTTAATGGGGGCGGTCATCAGGTCGGAAAGGCTGCACACCCGCTGGGCTCCGGCCTTTAAAAGCTTCTTTTTGGTACGGGCCCGGGTATGGATGTCGCAATTGATTACATTCTTGGTATAATCTAGAATCTGCTCCGGATGATTGCCAAAGAGAATCCGGGCTTTGGCGCCGCTTTCCTCAATGAGCTCCTTGTAGTAAGCCACGTAATCCATGCCGGTGAAAGGATGCCGGGGGGCTCCGAAGGCTGCCCGGAACTGTTCCTCGGTCAACACATCGGAATAGGGATTGATATCCGATTCATCCAGGGCATCCAGGCTTAAAAGCTCATTGCCCACCTCATCGGAAGGGTAGCTTAAAAGCAGGATGACCTCCTGGGCTCCCTGGGCGATGCCCCGCAGACAGATGGCAAAACGGTTCCGGGAGAGAATGGGGAAAATCACCCCCACACAGCCGCCTCCCAGTTTGGCTTTAACGTCCGATGCGATATCGGCCACGCTGCAGTAATTGCCCTGGGCCCGTGCCACCACTGATTCGGTGACGGCAATCACATCCCGGTCCCGTAAGGCAAAACCTTCGTCCTCGGCCGCTGCCAGTACACTTTCTGTTACAATGGCAGCCAGATCGTCGCCCTGACGGATAATGGGACAGCGGATGCCCCGGGAAACGGTTCCTATTTTGCGGGTCGAGCTCATGGAGTACCTCCTGCTTGAAGATATAATTCACAGCCAATAATTGTAAAGCTTTTTCCGCCGCTGCGCAATGCTTTTCTGGCTTGCGATTCGGGGAAAAAGGGGCAAAAAAAGTTTCCAAAAACAGGAAAAAAGCAGTTGACAGCAGAGGTGCCCTCCGCTATAATGGCGGAGCACGATTTTTGGGCCCCACCGCGGCCCCGTGAATTTTGGGTAAAGGAGGTCAGGTCATATGTCTATTTGTCCCAAGAATAAGTCCTCTAAGGCAAGAAGAGACAGCCGCAGAGCAAATTGGAAAATGAGCAATCCTACGCTGGTCAAATGCAGCAAGTGCGGCGCGCTGATGGTACCTCACCAGGTTTGCAAGGCTTGCGGCTCCTATAACAAGAAGCAGATCGTTAAGGTAGAAGAGTAATTAACTCTTCCCGAAGAGCGGACTCCCCGAAAGGGGAGTCTCTTTTTTTGCCCATTGATACTGAGGGTATCGAAAAACGAAAAAAACAATCAGGGAATCAAAATCCTGACACAAAGCCTGTCCCGCCGGGGCTTCCCTTTTTCCGGGGCCTGCTGATACAATAAAACCAGGTCCCCCAGGGATCCATCAAAAGGGAAAAGGAGCGGGCTCATGCAGAAACCATTGATATGTCACGAAGAAAATGAAGCCTTTCTGGATGCGCTTCAGTCCTGCCTTTCCACGGGTCTGGTGGTGCTGATGGACGGAGTACCCTTAACGGGGAACAGTCTGAAGGAACTGCCTCTCATACAAGAGGAAGGGCTTGTGGGACATTTTCTGCGGAACGAACAGGGAGATTTTACCGGGATATCCTTCTCAAAAAAAACTGACAGGCCTAAGTAATACCCTTCTGCCATGGTAATCCTAAGGTTAACAAAGATTCCCTTATCGCTGTTCGTAAATAATCCGGAAGGTTCGGGCACCGGTTTACACCCAAAGGAAGCTGTGATATAATTCCGGGGTGAAAAGGAGACCGGCCCCATGGCGTCAAGCAGAAAAAAAGCGAAAAGCACTCTTCCCGTTCTGGTGGTCCTGGCTACCTCAGCTCTTTTACTGATCATCGCTGTTTTAACAAACAACAGACCGAATCAGAAGTCCCTTGATCTTTCGGAATATTTTGCCTCTGAAAACGGGTCCTTGCCAGTCATCCGGGACTGTGTTCTGACCCACGAGGATTTTCTGGTGGAGGGGGACACGGTTTACACCTCTGTAAGCTATCTGCAGGAACAACTGAATAAGCGCTTTTTCTATGATGAGACGGAAAAGCTCTTGCTTTACACCAAGCCGGAGGGAACGGCTCAGGCTGATCTGGCCAGCCGCTATGCGGACAAACCCGTGCTGCTGGAGCAATCCGGCACCGTCTATGTGCTATTGGAATATGTAAAGCAGTTTACGGCCATGGAATGGCAGCTTTGCCGGGAACCGGACCGGCTGATCCTGAAAACCGTTTTTGGGGAGGAAGGCCGGCTCACGACCCTGGGTCGGGCTACCCTTCGCAGCGGCCCGTCCCTGTCCAGCCCCGTGTTGGTTCAGCTGGACCAGGGGGTAGAGCTTCACTATCTGGAGGAACAGGCGGAGTGGAACCGGGTCTGTACCATGGACGGGATCCCCGCCTATGTATCCAAAAGTGAGGTTTCCCATCCCTCCATCATCACCAGTGTCAGTCCCCTGGAGGAAGCGGTTTATCCCTTGAATCAAATGGAAGGCAATGTGGGCCTGATATGGCATTTGGTGGGCTATCCTTCGGACAATGACAAGCTGGAGGAGCTTACTGCCTCCATGCAGGGCATCAATGTGATCTCCCCCACCTGGCTTTTCCTGACGGGTTCCGAGGGGAAGCTGGTCAGTCTGGCCGATGCCTCCTATGTGGAACGGGCCCACGGACTGGGCCTCAAGGTCTGGGTGCTGCTGAACAATATGAATTATGATATTTACGGGGATGATTTGCGGGGCAATTTCGATGTAACATCCCACCGCCGGCAGCTGATCCAAACCATCATGGAGGAAGTGAAGGCCTGCGGCGCCGACGGCATCAATGTGGATATCGAAAGCCTGCCTGCGGCGGGGGGCAGAGGATTCCTGCAATTCATTCGGGAATTGTCCCTGGCCACCCACGAGGCGGGTCTGATTCTCTCCGTGGATAATTATGTGCCCTCTGCCTGGACCCAGTATTACAATCGGGCGGAACAGGCGGTTTTTGCGGATTATCTGGTGGTGATGGCCTATGATGAGCATTATGCCGGCTCCGACGCAGGCTCCACCGCCTCCCTGCCCTTTGTGATTCAGGGGGTGGAGGATACCCTGGAACAGGTGCCGGCCCATAAAGTCATTGCGGCCCTCCCCTTTTATACCCGGGTTTGGCGGGGGAACGGAGAAAATCTCAGCAGCATGACCCTGCGCATGGGCGAAGTAGCGGCTTATTTGGAAAAGTATCAGCTGGAGCCAAGCTGGGACAGCAATTTAGGGCAGTATTATGTGGAATTCACCCTGGATGGCGACCCGGCCCGGATTTGGCTTGAGGAGGTGGAATCCATGTCTTTGCGGGTGGAAAGCCTTCAGGGCTACGGCCTGGCGGGCATCGGTGCCTGGCGTCTGGGCATGGAGAATCCGGAGGTCTGGCCTGTTTTTGAACAGTTTATGAAAAGCAATCAGCCCCAGTAGCGGGACCGGAGGCGGCGCGAAGGCGCCGCCTTTTAGATTTTTTGAGATTAAATTGCTTTTCCATCCTTGAAGGAGTAACATGGGGGATGGAGGCTCGCTCATGCTTCATTATTTTTCCAATCAGGCTCTGCTTTCCGGGGAGAAACCTGTGGGGGAGATCCCCCGTGAACAAGAATTATACGGTCGCTTTTTAAAACTGGCCTGGCCCTCGGTGGTGGAGGCGGTGCTCATCGGTTTGGTGGGCATGATCGACACCCTGATGGTGGCCACCCTGGGGGATCTGGCCATAGCTGCCGTGGGAATCACCCAGCAGCCTAAATTCGTTTTAATGTGTGTGGTTTTCGCCCTGAACGTGGGCATCACCGCCCTGGTGGCCCGTCGCCGGGGAGAGGAGCGCCGGGAGGCGGCCAATCATGCCATGAGAAACGGCCTGATCATCGGTCTGGTGCTGTCGATCATCATGTCCAATATAGGCTTTTTTCTGGCGGAACCCTTTCTGCGCCTGGCCGGAGCTAAGAATGAATATATAAGCGATGCGGTGATATATTTCCGCATTATTGCGGTTTCCATTTTCTTTCAATGCTTAAACAGCCTGATCAACGCCGCCCAAAAGGGCAGCGGCAATTCCCGGATCTCCATGACCAGCAATCTGGCGGGGAATCTGGTGAATGTGGTATTCAATTATCTGCTGATCAACGGCATAGGGCCCTTTCCCCGGCTGGAGATCCGGGGGGCGGCCATTGCCACGGCCCTGGGGGCCTTTGTGAGCTTTGGGGTATCGGCGGTGCGGCTTTTCCAAAAAAAGAATTATATCAGCTTTTACTGCAAGGCCCCCTGGAGACTGGATTCCGAGATTTTGCGGCCCCTTTTTAAGGTTTCCCTTAGCGCCCTGGTGGAACAGCTTTGTGCCCGGGTGGGCTTTTTCCTCTTTAACCGGGTGGTGGCGGATCTTTCCAATTTGGCTTATACCACCCACATTGCCTGCATGAATATCCTGTCCCTGTCCTTCTGCTTCGGGGACGGCTTCCAGGTGGCCTCCACGGCCCTGGCGGGTCAGAGTCTGGGAGCCAAAAGACCGGATCTGGCCATGATTTTTTGCAAAATCGGACAGCGGGTGGTATTTTTTGCGGCTCTGCTGCTCAGTATAGTGGTGATTCTATTCCGGAAGAATATCATTTCCCTGTATTCGGATACACCGGAGGTGGTATACATGGGTTCCCGGGTGATGCTGATGATCGCCGTGATCACCTTTATTCAGATGACCCAGGTGATTTTTGCAGGCTGCCTGCGGGGAGCGGGAGATACCCGCTATACGGCCCTTACCGCCATGGTGAGCATCGGCCTGGTGCGACCTTTGGCAGGCTGGCTCCTGGCCTTTCCCCTGGGCCTGGGGCTGTACGGCGCCTGGATTGGGGTGGGCATGGATCAGATGAGCCGCCTGCTTATGGTGGGCCACCGGATCCGCCAAAAAAAGTGGCTGGCGATACGCCTGTGAAATATAGTATAATAGTTCGAAACGGCCCCGGGCCGGGAAAGGAAGGCAAAAAGAGATGAAGGCATTGGAGAAATATAAAGAGTGGCTCCAGGCTCCCTGGGCGGATGAAGCCACCAAGGCGGAATTAAGAGCCATTGAAGGGGATGTGGAAGCCATCCGGGAACGCTTTGAGGGGGATTTGGAATTCGGAACCGGAGGCCTGCGGGGCATTATGGGGGCCGGCACCAGCCGCATGAATACCTATACCGTGCGGAAGGCCACCCAGGGTCTGGCCAATTACATTATCCAGAAGGGAGCCCGGCAGCGGGGGGTAGCCCTTTCCTATGATTCCCGGAACCGTTCGGAGGAATTTGCCCGGGAGGCGGCCCTGACCCTCTGCGCCAACGGCATACCGATCCATATTTTTGAAACCATGCATCCCACCCCCATGCTGAGCTTTGCAGTGCGGGATTTGGGCTGTGTGGCGGGCATCAATATCACCGCCAGCCATAATCCCCCGGAGTATAACGGCTATAAGGCCTATTGGGAGGACGGGGCTCAGGTCACCATCCCGGACGACGAAAATATCATCGCCCAGGTGAATGCCATTGAAAGCTTTGGGGACGCCAAGACCATGGAGCTTCAGGCTGCGGTGGATGCGGGGCTGTACCATATTATCGGGCCGGAGGTGGACGATCATTATTTTGCCGAATTAAAGAAGCTGATCCGTCATCCCGAGGCCATTGAAAAGGAACGGGAGAATATCAAGCTGGTCTATACCCCCCTGCACGGGGTGGGGCTGGCTCCCGCCAAGCGGATTTTGGACGAACTGGGCTTTACGAAGGTCTATGTGGTGGAGGAGCAGGCTCAGCCCGACGGTAATTTCCCCACGGTGAGCTATCCCAATCCGGAGGATCCCAAGGCCTTTGAGCTGGCCCTGAAGCTGGCCCGCCGGGTGGAGGCGGATATTATCATTGCCAACGATCCGGATGCGGACCGGTTGGGGGTTTTCCTGAAAAACGGCGATGATTTTGTGCGGCTCACTGGCAATATGACCGGCTGTCTGCTGGCGGATTACGAAATCAGCGGGGTGCAGGAGACCCGGGGCCTGAGTGATCACAGCGTCTTTATCAGCACCATTGTCACCAGCAATTTTGCAGGGGCCATTGCCCGGCATTACGGTCTGCGTTTTTACGAGACCTTAACGGGCTTTAAGCATATCTGCGGCAAGCTCCGGGAACTGGAGCTGAAGGAGCCACAGGTGGATTATATTTACGGCTTTGAGGAAAGCTTTGGTTCCTCCTTCGGCCCATATTGCCGGGATAAGGACGGCATTGCGGCGGTGATGGCCCTTTGCGAGGCGGTTTGCTATTACAAAACCAAGGGCATGAGCCTGTGGGATGGCCTTCAGGCCCTGTATCAGAAGCTGGGCTATTATCGGGATATCAATATTTCCAAAAACTTCCCGGGGCTGGAGGGAAAGGCCAAAATGGCGGCCATTATGGACAGCCTGCGGAAGAATCCCCCGAAAAACTTAGGGGGTCTGCCGGTGGTGGCCGTGCGGGATTATTTACTGAAAAAGACCCTGGATATGGCCACGGGGCGGGAGGGGGTCACGGATCTGCCCCAGTCCAATGTGCTGTATTTTGAATTGACGGATGATGCCTGGGTGTGTCTGCGTCCCTCGGGCACGGAACCCAAAATCAAGCTGTACTGCGGCGTAAAGGGAGATACAGAGGCCGAAGCCGCTGCCAAGGAAGCAGTGATGGTGGAAGAATTGAATGCCTTGATGGATTCCTTTTAAAGCAAGAGCGTAAAAGCACAGCCCCCCTTTCCAGGGGGGCTTTTCTTGTGGTCGGTTTGGTGTCATATGCCCGCTAAAATGTGAAGGTTGCGAAGGGTGCCGTCCTGGATTTGGTCATTCACGGAATAGGCATGCTTCTCCAAATCGCCGCAGGAGGCCCGGCTGAAATCCCTGTCCAAAAGCTCCGCCACAAAAACCCCGGCGATATCCTCTATCAGGGCGGTTTTTTCCGGCCCCTGGGCGGAATCGTTGCCGGAGGAAATTAGGTATTCCAAAGGCTCCGCTAATTCGGAAAGTATAGGCAGCTCCTTCAAGGCCCGGAATTGCCATTTATAATAGGGCATGTAGACATCATTCAGAAGAAAGATTCCGTGCAGGGCGGCTCTGACGAATTCTCCCAGGCTCAGCTGAGCAGCGGCTGTGTCCCCCCGTTTCAGACATCGGGGATAATTATACTGGCCTGCCTGGGCCATCATCAGCAATTCCCCCGCCAGCTTTTTTAGGCGCACATCCTCCGGAAAATGGGCCAGACGGCCCAATATTTCTCCCATCCTGTTTGAAGGGTCGGAAAACAGGGCGCCCCGGCTCAATTCAAACAAGGCGTTTTCCGGGATGCGAAGCCAGTCCAACAGGGCCGGATCCCCCTGGGGGAAACCGGTTTTTTCCATGAAAAAGTCCGGGATGCGGATGACCCCGTGGCGGCTGCCTCCTACAGGATGGATACGGCTTTTGCTAAGCCCCATAAATTCAGCGGGCAGCTTGGCATAGGCCCGCTCCAGCCGGAAGGCGGTCTGCCGGTCCATCTGATCCTCCCCGGGAATAAAAAGACAGAAGCCGATTTCGAAATCATGATCCCGGGATATTTCATCATCAAAGCCAAAGCATTCGGAACCGCTGCCAATCAGACCACAGGCAATCTGATTGATCCACTGGGGGAATTGCGCCTCCAGCATGGGGCGGCCGTGGGTTTCGTAATATTGTTGGGCAAGTTCTAAACCTTTCATGGTTCGTCTTTCATGGTGATGGGATTCTTTGGTTTTTTTCAATATCCCGCATATATGGTCTGGGACAGCTCATCCAGCTCGTCTGCATCCGCAAAGCGTCCGTAGTGCCGAAAGCAGGGGGCACAGGTCTCGCACACATAGGCAAAATATCCGTCCCGGGGCAGGGAAGGGGTATGAATCTTTTCCAGTCCCCGATCCAGCAGGGCCATCACCCGCTCCTCCGCAGCCTCAAAGCCTTGCTCCGCCGCCGCCAGATCCGCCAAATTCAGGTAGGTGACCGCCTCTTCCAATGCGCCGCCGGGGATTTTTTCCATCACCGCCAGAGCTTTTTCGTAAAAAGTACGGGCTTCCTGGAAACGGGATAAATCCGCCAAGGCCAGGGCCATATTGTTATAAAGCCCCCCCAGACGGCTGTCCGCTTCCTTCAGATCCCGCTCATAAATGGCCCGGGCCTTCTCGAAGTAGGGCAGGGCTTCCTGGGAAAGATAAAAGGTTTTATAAACCGTGGCAATATTCACATAGGTGGTGGCCCCGGTGAGAGTGTCCTCCATACCGGTTTCCTCCAAAAGCTTTAATGCCTCGGATACCGCCGCCATGGCCTCTTCCTGGCGTTCCTTTTTGCGGAAAAGCCCCATGCGTTCTCCCTGAATGGCCAGGGCCCCCTTCAGGTCGCCGCCGCTTAGGGCATCTTCCAGCCAATAATCCAGGTGGCGCTCGGCAGACCCCCAGTTATTCCGGCCCAAATACTCATCCAGCTTTTCAATAATCCGGTCCATGGGCACGCTTCGGACAGGCCCCTGGTTTTGCCCCTGATTCATATTCAGCAGGCAGCGGGGCTCCTGGTAATCCTCCGCATTTAATTCTCCGGTGCTCTTGTTTGTTTCCATATTGATTTCGAGGCGGCGCCCCACTCCTTATATACAAGATATTGTGGTCACGGCGGGTATCATATACCATAAAATGATAAAAAGCAAGACCTGAGGAAAAAAAAGAAGTTGACAGAAGAGGTCGTGAATTCTACAATTTAGGCTATCCTGTTTTTAAAAAAGGAGTGGTGCTATGGGGGGAAGAGGACCCATGGGGCTGGGCCCCCGGGGATTTTTGACGGAAGAAGAAAAGAAACAAAAGCCCAAGGTCACCAAGGCCCTGCTGCTGCGGATCCTCAGCTATCTTAAACCCTACTGGAAGCAGTTTTTACTGGTCTTTATCACCATTCTCATTGCAGCGGTGGTGGGGCTCTTGCCCTCCATCATCACGGGCAAAATCGTGGACGAGGCCCTGGTGGGCCGGGATATGGCCATGCTGATCAAGCTGCTCATAGCAGCCTTTGTGACATTGACCTTTTCCAAGGTGATCGGGGTGGTGGAAAGCTATATCAATGCCTGGATCTCCCAGCGGATTATTTTCGACATGCGCAATCAGATGTATGACCATCTCCAGCGCATGCCCCATGCCTTTTTCACCACGGAAAAGCAGGGGGATATCATCACCCGCATGAATACGGATATCAGCGGCGTCAGCTCCGTGATCTCCGGCACCCTGAGCTCCATCGTCAGCAACGTGGCCACGGTGGTCACCTCCCTGGTGGCCCTCTTCACCATGAGCTGGCAGCTGGCCCTGGTGGGCATGGTGGTGATCCCCCTGCTGATCCTCCCCACCCGCAGCGTGGGCCAGACCCGCTGGAAGCTGCTGACCCAGAGCCAGGCCAAAACCGACGAGATGAACCAGATGATCAACGAGACCCTTTCCGTCTCCGGCTCCCTGCTGGT
>CACZSB010000148.1 GCA_902783765.1 uncultured Lachnospiraceae bacterium | reverse complement strand
GTGGTGAATATGGGTGTGGGCGAAGCCAAGGAAAATGCCAAGCTCCTGGAAAGCGCCATGAAGGATATGGAAATCATCACCGGCCAGAAGCCTGTTATGACCACCGCCAAGCGCTCCATCGCCAACTTCAAGATTCGTGAAGGTATGAAGATCGGCTGCAAGGTGACCCTGCGGGGCGACCGGATGTATGAATTCCTGGATCGTCTGGTGAACCTGGCCCTGCCCCGGGTCCGTGACTTCCGGGGAGTGAATCCCAATTCCTTCGACGGCCGGGGCAACTACGCTCTGGGTATCCGTGAACAGCTGATTTTCCCCGAGATCGAATACGACAAGATCGACAAGACCCGGGGAATGGATGTTATCATCGTGACCACGGCCAGAACCGACGAAGAAGCCCGCGAGCTTCTGGCCCAGTTCAATATGCCGTTCAGCAGGAGCTAAGGAGGGACATCATGGCTAAGACATCAATGAAGATTAAGCAGCAGCGCAAGCCCAAGTTTTCCACCCGGGCCTACACCCGCTGCCGCCTGTGCGGCCGCCCTCATGCGGTTCTGCGCAAATACGGAATCTGCCGCATCTGCTTCCGCGAGCTGGCCTACAAGGGAGAAATCCCCGGCGTTCGCAAAGCGAGCTGGTAAGGAAAGGAGGAAGAAATCATGGCTGTTATGAGCGATCCTATTGCCGATATGCTGACCAGAATCCGCAATGCCAATACGGCAAAGCACGATTCCGTGGATATCCCCTCCTCCCGGGTCAAGGCGGCCATCGCCGAGATCCTGCTTCAGGAAGGCTACATCAAGAGCTATACCATCGACGGAGATGAAGTCAAAAAGACCATCCACGTGAGCCTGAAGTACGGCAGAGACAAGAACGAAAAGGTCATCCACGGCCTCACCCGTATCTCCAAGCCCGGTCTCCGGGTTTATGCGGGGGCTGAGGAGCTGCCTAAGGTCCTGGGCGGTCTGGGCATTGCCATCGTTTCCACAAATGAAGGCATCATGACCGACAAGGAAGCCCGTAAAAAGAACGTGGGCGGCGAAGTGCTGGCCTATATCTGGTAAATAAACAGGAGGAAAAAGGCGAAATGTCACGCGTAGGAAAAATGCCTATCGCGGTTCCCGCGGGAGTTACCGTGGAAATCGCAGAAAATAACAAAGTGACGGTCAAGGGGCCCAAGGGAAGCTTAAGCCGCGTCCTGCCGGCCGAAATGGAGATTAAGCAGGAGGGCGCCGAGCTCACTGTGAGCCGTCCCAACGATTTAAAGAGAAACCGGGCCCTTCACGGCCTGACCCGGGCCCTGCTCAACAATATGGTGGTGGGTGTCTCCGACGGTTTCCAGAAGGTTCTGGAAATCAACGGTGTGGGCTACCGGGCTGCCAAGGAGGGCAAGAAGCTGACCCTGTCTCTTGGGTATTCCCACCCGGTGATCATGGAAGATCCCGAGGGTGTGGAATCGGTCTGCGAGACCGCCAACAAGATCGTGGTGAAGGGTATCGACAAGGAAAAGGTCGGCCAGTATGCCGCCGAGATCCGCAGCAAGCGGGGACCGGAACCCTACAAGGGCAAGGGCATCAAGTATGCTGACGAGCACATCCGCCGCAAGGTGGGCAAGGCCGGTAAGAAGTAAGGAGAAGCGATATGGTTAGCAAAGAATCCCGTAAAGAAATTCGCGTTAAGAAGCATATGAGAACCAGAAACCGCTTCGCCGGCACCGCCGAGAGACCCCGTCTGGCTGTATACAGAAGCAACATGCATATCTATGCCCAGATCATCGACGATGAGGCCCAGAAGACTCTTGTCACCGCTTCCACGGTGGAAAAAGAGGTTAAGAAGGACCTGAAGTTCACCGACAATGTGGTGGCTGCCTCCTATGTGGGCACCCTGATTGGCAAGCGGGCGCTGGAAGCCGGTATCACCGAAGTGGTCTTTGACCGGGGTGGTTTCCTGTATCACGGAAAGATCGCTGCGTTGGCAGAGGCGGCCCGGGAAGCCGGTCTGAAGTTTTAAGGAGGCGCGAGATGAAGAGAACGAATATCAATCCCAATTCCCTGGAATTAACGGATACCCTGGTTGAGCTCCGTCGTGTTTCCAAGACCGTTAAGGGCGGCCGGAATTCCCGCTTTTCCGCTCTGGTGGTGGTGGGCGACGGCAACGGCCATGTGGGCGCCGGCACCGGCAAAGCCAAGGAAGTGCCGGAAGCCATCCGCAAGGCCAAAGAAGCGGCCACCCGTCATCTGGTGGAGATTCCCCGGGACGAAAACGGCTCCGTGCCCCACGACTTTGTGGGCAAGTTCGGCAGCGCAACGGTTATGTTAAAGCGCGCTCCCGAAGGTACTGGTGTTATCGCTGGCGGCCCCGCCCGTGCGGTGATGGAAAAGGCCGGTATCCGGAATATCCGTACCAAGTCCTTAGGCTCCAATAACAAGCACAATGTGGTGCTGGCGGCCATTAGCGGTCTTACCAGCATGTACACTCCCGAGGAGATTGCCCGTCTGCGGGGCAAATCCGTAGAGGAAATCTTAGGTTGACAGGAGGGGAATCATGGCTAAGACGCTGAAAATCACCCTGGTAAAATCCCCTATCGGTGCCATCCCCAAGCATAAAAAAACGGTGGCCGCCCTGGGTCTGAGAAAACTGAATCAGACCGTGGAGAAGACGGACAACGAAGCCATTCGGGGCATGATTTGGCACGTGAAGCACCTGGTAAAGGTCGAGGAGGCAGAGTGATGATGAATTTATCGAATTTGAAGCCCGCCGAAGGTTCCACCCAGAGCGATTACCGCCGCGGTCGGGGCCACGCTTCCGGAAACGGCAAGACTGCCGGCAAGGGACATAAGGGTCAGAAGGCCCGTTCCGGCGCACCCCGTCCCGGTTTTGAAGGCGGTCAGATGCCCATTACCCGCCGGGTGCCCAAGCGGGGCTTCAACAATATCAACACCAAGCACTATGTGGGTGTGAATTTACAGACCCTGGAAGATCGCTTTGAGGACGGCGCCGTTATCAGCCTGGAAAGCCTTATGGAATCCGGTCTGATCAAGCGGCCCCAGGACGGTGTGAAAATCCTGGGCGGCGGTGAACTGAAAAAGAAGTTCAGCTTCAAGGGCCTGCTCTTTAGTGAATCGGCTAAGGCTAAGATTGAGGCTGCCGGCGGAAGCATCGAGGATTAAACGGGAGGGATCCTATGTTTAAAAATATCCTGAACGCGTTTAAGGTGGCGGAGGTTCGGAAGCGGATCCTGTTCACATTCCTGATGGTGATTGTGGTACGACTGGGCAACCAGATTGTGACCCCCGGCATCAATGTGGCCTTTGTGAAGAGCTGGTTTGAAAGTATGAACAATACTACTTTCAACTTCTTCAATGTGATTACGGGCAGCTCCTTTTCCACCATGTCCATCTTTGCGCTGAACATCTCGCCCTACATCACCAGCTCCATTATTGTGCAGCTTTTGACCATTGCCATTCCCCGGCTGGAAGAGCTGTCCAAGGAGGGGGAAGAGGGCAAGAAGGTCATCAACAAGATTACCCGTTACCTGACGGTGGCCCTGGCCTTTGTCCAGGCCGTGGGTATGGCCATTGGCTTCGGCAGCAACTACCTGACCAAGTACACCTGGTATAATGTGCTGCTGGTGGGTCTGGTGATGACGGCCGGTTCCGCCGCCCTTATGTGGCTGGGGGAACGCATCACGGAAAAGGGCATCGGAAACGGTATTTCTATCCTGCTGCTGGTGAATATTATATCCGGCCTGCCTAATGACTTCCGCACCCTGTATCATACCTTTGTACAGGGCAAGAGCATTCCTGTGGCGGTAATCAGCGCAGTGCTGATTCTGGCTCTGATTCTGGCTCTGGTGGTATTCGTTATTTACCTTCAGGACGGGGAACGCCGGATTCCGGTACAGTATGCCAAGAAGCTCCAGGGCCGCCGCATGGTGGGCGGTCAGAGCTCCAACATTCCCATTAAAGTAAACACCGCCGGCGTGATCCCTGTGATTTTTGCCAGCTCCCTGCTTTCCGTGCCCTCCATTCTGGCCAGCTTTGCCGGGGTGAATGTGAATCAGCCCACCAATATCGGCGGCCACATTCTCAAGGGACTGTCCCAGGGCAACTGGTTCAACTTCAAGGAGCCGATTTACAGCATCGGACTGCTGCTGTACCTCTTCCTGCTGGTGGTATTTGCCTATTTCTACACCTCCATTACCTTTAATCCCACGGAGGTGGCCAACAACATGAAAAAGCAGGGCGGTTTCGTTCCGGGTATCCGGCCCGGCAAGCCCACCTCCGACTACATGAACAAGATCTTAAATTCCATGGTCTTCATCGGGGTAGCAGGGCTGGCCATTGTGGCGGTGATCCCCATGATCCTCACCGGGATTTTCGGTGTAGGCAGCTCCCTTTGCTTTTTCGGCACCAGTTTGATCATTATCGTTGGCGTTATCCTGGAGACCTTAAAGCAGGTGGAATCCATGATGACCGTCCGCAGCTACAAGGGCTTTTTAAACGATTAAGGAGCAAGCATGAAGATCGTATTATTGGGCGCACCGGGCGCCGGGAAAGGAACCCATGCCCAGTATCTGTCCGATAAATATGACCTGCCCCATATCTCCACCGGAGATATCTTTCGGGCAAACCTGAAGGAAGGCACCCCCCTGGGTCAAAAGGCCAAGGCTTATATGGACCGGGGGGAGCTGGTGCCTGACGAGCTCACCGTGGATCTGGTGCTGGATCGGCTGACCCGGCCCGATTGCGAAAAAGGCTTTATCTTAGACGGGTTTCCCCGAAATCTGAGCCAGGCCGACGCCCTGACCGAAGCCCTTTGGGAAAAGGGTCAGGCCATCGACTGCGCCCTGCACTTTACAATCAGTCAGGATGTGATCCTGGCACGAATGAGCGGCCGGCGGGTTTGTCCCTCCTGCGGCGCCAGCTACAATGTGAACGGCATGCCCCCTAAAAAGGAGGGGATCTGTGACCGCTGCGGCAGCGCCGTGATTCAGCGGGAGGATGATAAGCCGGAAACCGTGCTGAAGCGCCTGGAGGTTTACCGGGAGCAGACCGAGCCCATCGTAGCCTATTATCGGGAAATGGGCCGGGAAATCCCTGTGGATTCCGCTGCTTCTATTGAGGAGGTTCGCCGGCGGCTGGACCAGATTTTGGAGGGCGAAAATGGCTGTCAGTCTGAAATCTGAACGGGAAATCCAGCTCATGCGTACTGCCGGGCACTACCTGGCGGAGGTACTGGCGGAGCTCACGGCTTTTGTTCAGCCCGGCATGAGCACCTACGAAGTGAATGCCAAGGGAGAAAGTCTCATTCGAAAGACGGGCTGTGTGCCCAATTTTCTGCATTATGAAGGCTTCCCCGCCTCCTTCTGCCTTTCGGTGAATGAAGAGGTGGTCCACGGGATCCCCTCCAAAAAACGGATCCTGAAGGAAGGGGATATCCTGAGCATCGACGGGGGCCTGATTTATAAAGGCTATCATTCCGATGCCGCCCGCAGTCTGATTGTGGGGGGCCCGGATAAAGGGGATCCGGCGGTGGTCACCCTTATGGAAAGAACCAAAGAATCCTTTTTCCGGGGGATCAGTCAGGCCGTGGCCGGGAATTATCTTTATGATATTGCCAATGCCATTGCCGATTACATTGAGCCCTTCGGTTACGGAATCATCCGGGATCTGACAGGTCACGGCATCGGCCGGGCCCTTCACGAGGATCCCTCCATCCCCAACTTCCGGCAGCAGAAGCGGGGCATCCGGCTCAAGGCAGGGATGACCCTGGCTGTGGAACCCATGATAGCCCTGGGAACCTGGGCCGTGGATTTTGCCGATGACGGCTGGACCTGCACCACCCGGGACAAAAAGCCCTCGGCCCATTATGAGAATACCATTCTTGTAACGGAGGGAGAGCCGGAGATATTGACGCTGTTGGCCGGCACCGTGTCATCCTGAGGCCAAAGGCCGAAGGATCCCATCCCTGGCGGGAAGCCATAGGATTCTTCGCAGCACTCAGAGTGACACTACTAAAAAGGAGAATGATTACACATGTCAAAAGCCGACGTTATCGCTATGGAAGGAAAGGTGCTGGAAAAGTTGCCTAATGCCATGTTTCGCGTCGAACTGGAAAACGGGCTGGAGGTACTGGCCCATATCAGCGGCAAGCTGCGCATGAACTATATCCGCATCCTCCCCGGTGATAAAGTAACGGTGGAGCTTTCCCCCTACGATCTGACAAAGGGTCGTATCAGCTGGCGGGACAAATAAATCGCTTGCAGTAACACGTTATTTGTGTTATGTTTATAGTTGCGCCTCTTTTGACGGCGCATGCCCATGAGTAAAGGAGAATGAATCATGAAGGTGAGAGCTTCCGTAAAGCCCATCTGCGAGAAATGCAAGGTCATCAAGCGCAAGGGCAGCATCCGCATCATTTGTGAAAACCCCAAGCACAAACAGCGCCAGGGTTAATATTTAGGAGGTAAATAGCACATGGCTCGTATTTCAGGTGTTGACTTGCCGAGAGAAAAGCGAGTGGAGATCGCGCTGACCTATATTTATGGGATCGGCCGGACCAGCTCCAACCGAATCCTCAAAGACGCCGACGTGAATCCTGATACCCGGGTGAAGGACCTGACGGACGATGAAGTGTCCCGTATCAGCAAGGTCATCGATGCAACCCAGGTGGTGGAGGGCGACCTTCGCCGGGAAATCGCGTTTAATATCAAGCGTCTGCAGGAAATCGGCTGCTATCGCGGCATTCGTCACAGACGGGGCCTGCCGGTGCGTGGTCAGAATACCAAGAACAACGCCCGGACCCGCAAGGGACCCAAGAAGACCGTTGCGAACAAGAAGAAGTAATAGGACTGTTCGCGCACATTTTTAAGAAAGGAACCCATAAGGGAAGGTTAGTTTTCAATGGCTAAGCAAGCGTCAGCAAAAAAAGCGACAAAAAGAAAAGTCAAGAAAAACGTTGAACGTGGCCAGGCCCATATCCAGGCATCCTTCAATAACACCATCGTAACCCTGACGGATACGCAGGGGAACGCGTTATCGTGGGCATCAGCCGGCGGACTTGGTTTCAGAGGTTCAAGGAAATCGACTCCTTATGCAGCTCAGATGGCAGCGGAAACCGCTACGAAAGCCGCTTTGGTGCCTGGACTTCATTACGTCGACGTTTTCGTAAAGGGACCCGGTTCGGGTCGTGAAGCTGCAATTCGTGCTCTTCAGGCTTCAGGCCTCGAAGTATTAAGCATCCAGGACGTTACGCCCGTACCGCACAACGGATGCCGCCCGCCGAAGCGCAGAAGAGTATAATGGAGGTGAACTGAAGTGGCAGTTAATCGTGTTCCTGTCTTAAAAAGATGCCGGTCTTTAGAC
>CACZSB010000147.1 GCA_902783765.1 uncultured Lachnospiraceae bacterium | reverse complement strand
GCTGTTCACCAGGGCCGCATCTGTGATATTGCCGATAAAAAAGTTGTCAATCACATAAAACATGCGGTCGTTGGCTATGCTCCCGATAATCAAGTCCTTGTTTTTCGCCAGATTTCGGTATTTCTCGTACAAAGGCGTGCCGGATATCTTTTCCATGCGGCCCCGGTGGAAAGCCACCAGCATGGCCCAATGGATGTCGGAAGGCACTTCCTGCACATTCAGATCCGTCAAATCCACAGAAAGCATATACAGCTTTGATTTATCGTAATCACAAATAAGGGTAAGGGCCTGTTCCACCTCTGTGCCCATGTAGAAGCCTCGCCCGAAATCGCACTGGGGCCGGCTGTTGGGCTCAATTCTTCCTTCCACACCGGCTTTTGATCCGTGATACAGCAGCTTGCGGCCCGCCGGAAGCGCCATGCTCTCGGCTGTGTGTTGGATCCGATCTAAAACAAACTGATAAACCGGCACCGATCCTTCCAGGCAGATTTCGTGCAACCTCATCTGCGCCAGTTTATTGGGAAGAGCATGGCCATTTTCCCAACGGTTCACTGTGGCGAAGGTCACATTCATACGCTCCGCCAGCTCCGTTTGACTCATATTCAGATGGCTTCTTATTTGCTTAATAAGAGTCTGCATGGGATATCGCCTCACATAACATTGTTGCTATTATATACTATAGTAGATGTTATAATGGAACGCAATCCGTTCTTTGGAAATTTGGAATCATAGAACTAAAGATACACCGCAATTTAGGAAGATTCATATCCGGAAATCAACCACATGCCATATCACCGGGTTTTCAAATCCGCAGGAGCGATACAGGGCCAGGGGATTGTCCGGATTGTTCAGCCGTCCGGAAACCGTGACGAAATCCGCCCGGCCCGCCAGGCGCCGCAGCAGCTCACATACCAGGAAACGACCTAACCCCTTTCGTTTGCTGTCCGGGGAAACCTGTATCCAATCCAAAATGCCCTCCCCGATTCGCTTATCCATCTCGCCTATGCTGCTGGCCACTATCCGACCGCTCTGCGTTTCCCGAACGGCAAGCCAAAGAGAGGCATCATATACCGCCCGTTGGGTGTAGGCATTCAGTTCTTCGACCGTCACGCTTTCTGCGTCATAGCATTGATTGATATGGGCGGCAAACTCCTCCGGGGTGGCTGTGGTAAGAAGAAGGCCCTCCGGCAGTATGGGGGAAATGATCCCATTCAAAGAATGAACCATCTTGAAATATGGCTCATCCCGGCCTTTGCATGATTGTGAGTCAAACTCGTCCTCCCGAAAGACGGCGATATGGGCCGGGAGCTCATAACTTTCCGCTTTCCAAAAGGACAGGGACGCAGCGCGG
Source organism: uncultured Lachnospiraceae bacterium (assembly GCA_902783765.1). Lineage (GTDB taxonomy): Bacteria > Bacillota > Clostridia > Lachnospirales > Lachnospiraceae > UBA6987. Next base: position 7,959 of record CACZSB010000147.1, on the reverse strand, counting down.
CAGGGATCTTTTTTGTATTCTTCGGGATCTGTTTGAATCATTTTTCCGCCCTTTCTCCGCCATCCTTTATTCGTTTATACATAGGGAGAACAGCATCCGCAAAATAGCGACCAATCTTCTCCACCTCTCTCATAACCGTTTGAATATACTCTTTCCTGGTGAACCAATTATCACGATTCAGCCCGTTTTTATCCGTCACTGAACTGACATAAAAGCGGGTGGCAGGCGGGAAAGCCTTTTGATAGCTAAGCAAAGCCCTCCGGCTGTGAAACGCCTTGCAGACCAGGATCAGCCTTTTGTCATCCAATCCCTTTTCCTTTATCAGTTCGTAACTGTAAATAGCATTTTCGTATGTGTTGGAAGCTTTTTCCTCACACAAAACGGCTTCCGGGGGAATGCCTTCTGCCAGAGCAAGGCATTGCAGAAACCGGGCTTCGCTGGGGTAGTCCGGGAGCTTGGGATTGGCACCGCCGCTCACTAAAATAAACTTTGCCAACTTCTGTTTATACAAGTGGCAGGCCCGTTCCATCAGCTGGGGATGGCTGCCTCCGGGAATCAGCAGGACATCACAGGGCGGGATGCTTTCGTCGTTTCTCACAAATATAAAATCCGTGATACAGTCAAAGGGATAAAGGGGCATGTCAGTAATCAAATTCATTTCCCCCTACGGAAATCTTTTGTCCCAACTTTTCATCGGCGTAAGGCTTCCGGATTTCAATCAGGTTCAGCACGGAATAGCCCCGGGACCGTAAAAACTGAATGACTCCGTCGTTATTGGGATGGACGTAGTTATACAAGGTGTCCTCCCCTCTGGCCGCCGCAAATTCCTCCGCCTGCTCAAACAATGCGGCGGCAATGCCCTGCCGGCGGCAATCCGGTCGCACGTAAAGGGATTCCACCCATACACAGGGGCCCTCGGTGCGCAAAACCATATAGCCGCAGCAGTCTCCGTCCTGCCTGGCCGTAAATACCGGAAAGCCGCTGTCCAGGTACTCTTTCAGTTCCTCCGCCCCTTCCTCTTCGTTGGGCTGTGCCTTGATTCCCTTATAGGATTTTAAGGTCACCCGGAACTGCGCCACCAGAGGTGCAACCTCCGGGATAGCCGATGCGGACATACTCTCTATTTTCAACATATTTGCCTCCTAAACTGTAACCTCGCCGTAACGCAAAAACTACAACTCCCGTCGTGCCTCAACCACGGTATAGGCTCCCCTGTCATAAATGACCTCGGTTTCCATAAAGCCATTCCTGTGCCAAAACCCGGTGGCCTGGGGATTGCCCTGCACCCAGGCAAGGCGCATGCTTTTATATCCCATTGCACGAAGAGCCTCGCATAGTTCTTCTATGTGTTTTCTTCATCTGAAAGGCCTACCGATTTATCGTACCCATCCGCCCAAAGGTCAAATCCTTTTTTGTCCAGCATTGCGTTCCTCCCTTATCATTTCTGCGATTTCAAAACCATTCTGATTTCCGTCGCTCCGATATTGGCGCTGACGATTTCCTCCCCGCTCGGGGAAAAGCCGCATTTCTCATAAAAGCGAATGGCTCTTTGATTTTCCTTCAAAACCCAGAGACAAATTCTCGGATAGGCGGCCAGCTGTTTCAGTCCCGCTTCCATCAGCTGCTGCGCCACCCCTTTTCCATAATACTCCGCCAACACATACAGGGCAAATATCTCTCCGGTATCCGGAGCCTCATCTCCCCGATCTCCGTAACCCACAAAACCGATTACCCGCTCATCGTCTTTCGCCACCATCAAATTGTTTGGCCAGCGGTAGGCCATCGCTTCACACTTTTCAAGGGTCAGAGCCGCCAGATAGCCCGGATCCACCAAGCCGGGATAGGCCTCCTGCCAGGATTGCCAGTGGACAAAAGCCTTGCCCCGGATTTCATCATCGCTTTCCATCTTTTTTATGGTGATATGCATAGTTTTAACCCCTTTTCTTTCTCCGTAAACAAGGAAGCTTCCATTTCAGCTTTACATCCTCTTATATCCACTGAATAGGCCCTTGTTCCCGTCACATCTGACCGGTGCGCCGATATTCCAAAGGTGTAACCCCGTAAGCCCGGTGGAAAAGCCGATTGAAATAACTTTGATCCCCGATACCGCAGGCGGCGGCAATTTCCGCCACGCTGGCCGAGGATCGGCGCAGCTTTTCACAGCTCATTTCCAGCCGGTGTCGGTTCAGAAACTGGATGGGCGTGAGCCTGGTATAGATTTTGAACAGGCGGGAGCACTGGCTGCGGCTCACATGGCCGGCGGCGGCTATCTGTTCCAGAGACAGGGCTTCCCCGTAATGGCGGTAGATGAATTCCGTCATTTTCTGCTGAATCAGGGCGTTGCCCTCCGGCGCCGGCAGGGACGGCCCCTGGGTATAAGCCTGATAAAGACAGGACATGATGCCGTACAAATTGGACAGGATTTCCAGTTCGTAGCCGTCCGGCCTCTCCTGTTGCAGCGTCTCGATTCGATCCATATTGCGATTGATCTGGGCCGCCGCTGAGCCCTGGCCCTCAAATCGCACATGACTGAAGCGGATATCTTCCAAAAAACTACGGATATATTTATCGTAAATCCCGGGGATTTGTGTCAACAGGGAGGTGCCGATTACCAGAACCCGGTGGCTGTCCGCCTGGGACGGCTGCTTATACAGGGCGTGAAGCTGGCCCCGGTTAATAAAGCACACATCTCCCGTGTGCAGCTCGAATACGGATTCGCCGGTCTGACACTGAACGCTGCCTTTCAGCACGGAAATCAATTCCAGATCCCGGTGCAGGTGGGCGATTTCGCTGTGCACCTGACGGGTGTGCAGGCATTCCCGGCAGGTATAAACGGGCAGCTGCTCTGTTGAATAATGAATACTTTCCATTATAATCTCCCCCTTGCCTGCTGACAGCAGGTTTTTCAATCATACCACATAAATCGGCCCTGTTGGGAAAATAATCCAAAAATAATAGAGAATAATGCAAGAAATTCCGGTTTTTATTAAATATAATACAAACAACAAAGAAAACGCCTTCGGGCGAAATCAAAAGAAAAGGAGATCAACACCATGGAAGAAAGAACTTATACAATGCCTCTGATTGGCGAAGCCGCGCCGGCTTTTCACGCTGTAACCACCCAGGGAGAAATCAATTTCCCCCAGGACTATGAAGGAAAATGGGTTATCCTCTTTTCCCATCCGGCCGATTTCACGCCGGTATGTACCACGGAATTCATGACCTTCGGCTCCATGATAGAGGAGTTTAAGGCCCTGAACACGGAGCTGGTGGGGCTGTCTGTGGATTCCCTTTATGCCCACATCGCCTGGCTGCGAAAGATTCAGGAGCTGGAATGGAAGAATTTTAAAAACATCAATGTGACCTTCCCGCTGATTGAGGATATCCGCATGGAAGTGGCCCACAAGTACGGCATGATTCAGCCCGGGGCCTCCAATACCCAGGCAGTTCGGGCGGTTTTCGTTATCGATCCCAAGGGTATTATCCGCACCATTCTGTATTATCCTTTGAGCACCGGCCGGAACTTTGACGAGATTAAGCGCATTATTCTGGCTCTGCAAAAAGCGGATGCGGAAACCTGCGCCACCCCGGCCGACTGGCGCCCCGGCGACGACGTGATTGTCCCCACCGCCGGTTCCTGCGGCACCGCCAAGGAGCGGATGGAGACACAGACGGATGATCAGTACTGTTTAGACTGGTTCCTGTGCTTCAGAAAGTCGAAATAAGAAAGGAAAAGGAGGCCGGCCTCCGGAAAAACTTGACAAAAAAGCGTCAGGGCCATATAATGGCCCTGACGGGTGATACCGATAGACGGTTTCCCTGTGTTGTTTAAGCGAAACGACCGCCAACTTTCCACGGGCTAGCGGTCGTTTCTGTTTTTATTCCTTCGATCTTCTTCCCAGGGCGTAGCCCAGGCCGAAGCTGGTTAAAACCAGGCTGATAACGGAAATCAGTTCCATTACGCTCATCAGGCATCCCCCCTTTCATAAAATCAAGAGGGGCAAACAGTCCCTCCTGTGAAGCACATTCGGGAAACCGCCTACCGTTTATGGTAGCACCGTGTCTATTATATCACTCGAACAGAGGTTTGTCTATTGTTTTATATCATAGTAGCCGGTCACAATTCCAAGGAATCCATGTTCCGGGCATAGCCGCCCAGGGACTGGGCCTTGGCCCAGAGGGTGCGGGAATGGGGATTCACAAAAATGCGGCATTTATACCGCCCGTTTTTGGCTTCCTGCATTAAATTGGCGCCGGCGGCGTTGCCGTCCAGGGCCAAAAGCAGGGAGGGCCGGTGTTTAAAGATTTCATAAGCAAAGCTTTTATATAAGCCCAGTCCGTTGGGTTCGATGGAAATACGGATCCCCGCCCCGGACTTTTCCAGGGCCGCAGCCTCACGCCGGGTCAGATAACGGGGCACAATGGCAAATAATTGAAAACGGCCCCGGCTTTTTTGAACCAGATACTTCTCATAAGCCCTAAGGCTGTGCCCGATAACAAAAAACACCTTCTCCGGGTCGGACTTCTCCATAAGCTGATCCAGAATCTGAATACAATCCTTTTTCATGATTGTCCGGTGCTGGGAATTATTGAAGCTGCCCCCGGCCACAATAATGGGGGTCTTGCCGACGGGAAGGGCCTGAATCCGCCCGGCCAGTGCCTGTTCTGCCTCCAGCAGCTTTTCCTCCTTGCCCTGGAAAAGTCCTGCTTCCTCCTGGCCCTCTGCCAGCTGTTCCTGGAAATACGCTTCCACGCTCCGGCCTTTAAGAAGCCGCCCAAAACGGCGTTTCTTTTCCTGATATACGGCCCGGCTTTTCGCTATGATCCGCCGCTCCGTCTCGCACATGGTCTGGAGCTCTGCCCGACTCAGGCCCAGCAGCCTTTCCAGGGCCAGTTCTTCATCAATGGAATTGGTGCCGTACAGAGCCCCACCGTCGGTTCCCTGTACGCAGGCCACGCCTCCCCGCAGATAATCCTTCAGGGGATGTTTATCCACCCGGCTTAAATTATTCAGCCGCACATTGGAACTTAATTGAAATTCCAGTACAGCCCCGCTTTCCTTCAAATCCTTGAGCAGCTGCCGACCCCGCGGGCTCTTTAAATTACAGGTATACAAGCCATGACCGATACGCAAAGGGGGCATGGGCTGGCCGGGGCTCAGGGCCTCCCGGACGCAGCGAAGGCTCTCCTCCACATTGTCCTTTAAGCTGTCGCATTCCCCTGCATGAATTCGGATCACAAAGCCCGGGACGGTCTTCGCCAAATCCACCAGGGCCCGGATAAAGGGCCTCAACTCCCGGATATCATTAATCTCCTCCCCCAAAATATCGCAGCCCGCCACATAGGGATCCTCCGCCACCGCCCGCAGCACCCGCAGGTTTTCCTTCAGATAATCGGCGGCCTGAATAATGTCCCGCACAATGGTGAGAGGCGTCCGTCTGACTCCCGCCAGGAAGCGGAGCATCACCCCGGTTTCCTTGAAAATATGGGGCATCACCTCATGAATCGCCCCCAGCCGGGCCGCCGCCGTGTCCCAGCGGGCCAGCATGGTATCGGAAATCTCCGCATATTGGATCCCCGCATCCCGGTAGCTCCGGGCGATCCACAAGAGCTTATCCTGAAAAAGACTGTTCCCGCTGTAGGCGGGAGTATTATCGTCCTCCAGCATTTGCTTTACATGGCGGCGGATATCCCCATCGGGAATCCCTTCCGCCAATTTTTGGATGCGGCCGGGGCTCATACGCTTCGAGGCGGCCTGCCCCTTGGTGAAAACATAGCGATATAAATAAACCTTTTCCAGATTGGAAAACACCGCCTGGCCGTCCTTCAGTACCACCAGGGAAGCTCTGATTTTTGCAATATTTCCAAGAGCAGCTTCGGGATTGTTCAAAATCAAATCCGCAAAATTGATAAAACTGTTGTCGTCTATACGGCGCTCCCGGTATTTGCCGCTAAGTCCCTCCAGATTCAGAGCCGCCTCCGCCTGCTGCCGCTCCGCCGCCAGGGCCTTTTCCTGGGTCGGGGTCAGAACAAGCCCCAGTTTTTTCACATAATACAGGGGATAGCGAATCTGGTGGACAATGCCCAGGGCCATTAAAATATCCGGATCCAGATTGGCATTCATATGGGTATGGAGATCCGTGCGGAATTTGCAGTCGGTGGCAATATAAGTCTTCACCAGGGTGCGGAACAAATCCAGGCGATAATCCTTAGTCTGGCTCATGAGGGTCTTGGCAATGGCCGGCACCGAGGCCTTCCGCTCAATGCTGCCGTCGGGATAGATATTGGCCACCTTGGTGCCCCCCAGCCGCAGGATATACTGCTCCCGGTTCCGGTCGTCTACATAGGCGGGAACTTCCCCAGTGATAATTTTCAGCCCCGCTTCGTCCTCACTTAGGGGGGCCTTTAAAAGCCGGGCCAGATTGGTAATCAGGTTTCCGCTGTGATGATTGGGGGTCCGCAGGGTATAAAAAAGCCTCTCTCCCTCCTGATTCAGCTCGATAAGGATGTCCTTTTCCCGATCCAGATAAAAATGCCCGAAATATGCCATGTTTGTGTTCCTTTTTGCTTTTGGCGGGGTTCTTTTCCGCGTTCAGGGTAACAGGTCTTCTGGGCGCCGGGAGAATTCGCAGCCGCAATAATCCTGCCGATACAAATCCCAGGCCCGGCTCAGCTCCAGAGAGCGCTTATACCCCTCTCCTTTTTTGAAATCGGAGGGGAGCCAGGCCGGAACCCCTTCCCCGGGGAAAGCCGCCTGAAGTCGGGCTGCCTCCTGAAAACCGATCTGATTGATCCGCTCTGCATCCTTTAAGGGACTGAGACTCAAGGTGGTGGTAAAATAATCAAAGCCCCCCCGGGCCGCCTCCCCAGCGCAGCGCCCTATCCGCAGGCGGTAGCAGATGCTGCATCGACTCCCCCGCTCCGGCTCCTGCTCCAGGCCCTTGACCGCTTCGTAATAATCTACGGGCTCATACTCGCAATCCAGCATATCCACGGGATGGACAAAGGGAAAGCGGCGGATGAAGTCCTGCTGCTCCGCCTTCCGCCGCTCATATTCCTCCCGGGGCCAGATATTGGGGTTATAATACAGCACCGTCACCAAAAAACGAGCCGCCAACTGTTCCAGCACCGAGCTAGAGCAGGGGGCACAGCAGGAATGGAGCAGCAGCCGGGGCAGGGCTTCCTCCGGCAAACAGGCTATGACCCGCTGCATTTCCTTGTGATAATTCCGCTTTTCCATGGACTGTTTATTCAAACTTTTTAATAAGTTTCTCGATTTCTCCCGTGAACTTGCGAACCTCCTTATTGGTTCGATGCTTCATGCTGCGGGCCAGTTTTAATAGCTTCTCTGCCGCAGTCACCAGGGCATCGTAGAAGCCGCTACTCCGTTCCTCCTCTTCCTTGGTCACAGGAATGCCCTGGGTCTCCACCAGCACTTTGTTTTCCATCAAATCGTACACGGTGCCGCTGTAGGGGGCAGCGGTTTCGTAGCCCAGTTCTCTTAAATGGGCGGAAAAGCTGTCCACGGAGTCTGCTTCCCCATGATTAACGAAAACCCGGGCAGGCTTTTCTTCAAAGCCCTGGAGCCATTTCACCAAACCGTCCCGGTCCGCATGGCCGCTGATACCGTCTATGGTAGCCAGCTCCGCTTTCACGGAGATTTCCTCGCCAAACAGCTTCACCTCTTTGGCGCCGTCCAAAATCAGCCGTCCCAGAGTGCCCGCCGTCTGATAGCCCACAAACAAAACGGTACTCTCCGGCCGCCATAAATTGTGTTTTAAATGATGCCTGATCCGCCCTGCTTCGCACATGCCGCTGGCGGAAATAATCACCTTGGGCTCCGGGTCCAGATTGATGGCCTTGGACTCCTCCGAGGAAACGGATAAATACAGACCGTCAAAGAAAATGGGGTTCTGGCCGGAATCCAGCACCGCCCGGGTTTCATCATCGAAATAGGAT
>CACZSB010000146.1 GCA_902783765.1 uncultured Lachnospiraceae bacterium | reverse complement strand
TGGGTTACGTCGTCGTTAATGCCGATGGTGAAGTTCCCCCAGGGCTCGGCGGCTTTCAAATGCTCAAATACCGCGGCGATCTGCTCTGGGGTGGTATCCTTGGAAGATAAGCCGTAGCGGCCGCCGATGATGTAGGGGGCCTCCTTCCGGTTGGCAAAGGCGGCGCAGACCGCCAGATATAAGGGATCTCCCGCCGCCCCCATTTCCTTGCAGCGATCCAGCACGGCGATCTTCTTCACCGTCTTAGGCAGGGCGGCCCGGAACATTTCTGCGGAGAAGGGATTAAAGAGATGGACCTGCAAAAAGCCCAGCTTTTCCCCGGCGGCATTTAAGACCTTTACGGCTTCTATAACGGTGCCGGATACGGAGCCCATGGCCACGATCACCCGCTCTGCGTCCGGGGCACCGAAGTAATTAAACACATGATAATCCTGGCCGGTAAGAGCATTGATTTTGGCCATTTCCGCCTCCACCAGGGCCGGCAGGGCCTCATAATCCGTATTATTGGCTTCTCTGAACTGGAAGTACACATCCGGATTCTGCACCGTGTTCCGCAGGGTGGGATGATTGGGATTTAGGGCACCGGCCCGGAAGCGTTTCACCGCCTCCTTGTCCAGCAATTTATCGAATTCCTCATAGGGAATGGCCCGTACCTTCTGGATTTCGTGGGAAGTGCGGAAGCCGTCAAAGAAATGCATAAAGGGAATCCGGGCCTTCACGGCGCACAGGTGGGCCACCCCCGCCAGGTCCATCACTTCCTGGACAGAGCCGGTGGAGAGCATGGCAAAGCCGGTCTGGCGGCAGTTCATCACATCGGAATGGTCCCCGAAAATGGACATGGCGTGGGTGCCCACGGTGCGGGAAGCTACGTGCAGCACCGCCGGCTGACGGGTGCCGCTGATGCGGTGGAGCACCGGGATCATGAGCATCAGCCCCTGGGAAGAGGTAAAGGAGGTGGCTAAAGAGCCCGCCTCCAAAGCACCGTGCACCGCTCCGATGGCCCCCGCCTCCGACTGCATTTCCACCAGGGAAACCGGCTGGCCGAAAAGGTTTTTTCGGCCGTTTGCGGACCATTCGTCCGTCTTTTCCGCCATGGGAGAAGAGGGGGTGATGGGGTAAATGGCCGCCACCTCGGAAAAAGCATAGGCCACGTAGGCGCAGGCCTCATTGCCGTCTACTACCATGAATTTCTTGTCTGCCATAGTGATTCCTCGTTATTTGTTTTTTCGCACAAACACAAGAAAAAGCGGCAAGAGGCCGTTTTTCTTTTTGTTTCTTTATATTATACGCATTGGAAGGGGAGAATTCAAGATTATCCTTATGGTGGCGGCAATATCCAATGTAATCGCTGGGGGGATTCTAACGACGACCCTCAGCCCACAAACTCCCCTGGCCGGGGCTTTTTTTTGGCGGCCTTGGCTTTATACAGGCAGCGGTCCGCTTCCTCCAAAAGATCGGTCATCCGGGCGCCGGTGGTGCTGCACTCCATATAACCGGCGGAAATCCGCAGAATATAGCCAAGATTCTCCCGCCGGCAGGTCGCTTCGATATTGCGGGAAAGGTTGCGGATAAAGACCTCGGGATTATTGACATGCTCCTTTTCCACCACCAGCAGGAATTCATCGCCCCCAAAGCGGCTGACAAAGCCGTGGCAGGGGTCCGCCGTTTCCCGCAGAGCCTGGGCGGTAAGGCGAAGGGCTTTATCCCCGGCCACATGGCCGTAGGTATCGTTGACATATTTGAAACCGTCAATATCAGCCATAATCACATAAAAGGGATTCTGGGGGCTGGCCTTCATGACCATGGTTTCCAGATATTGATTGCAGCTTTTTCGGTTGGCGATGCCGGTGAGGGCATCGTGATTGATCATATTGGACTGAATGGACAAAAACACCAGAAAAACGGAGATCACCGTGGAGGGTGCCACAAAGGGATGGGTACCGATAAACATCTGAAGCAGGGCCCCCAGAGAGGGGAAAACCACAAAGAGGGCAATGGCATACAGGGCCTTTTTTCGGATACGGGATTGGGTATGGGCCGCTATATACAGGGCATGGGCAGTGGTAAAAAGGAAATAAATATATGGAATGAAGGTCTGGTGGATCCAGAGGGGACCTCGCTGATAGACGCCGCTTTCGTCGAAGGTAAAGAACCAGCCGGTGAAAATGGAAGCGTAGCTCATAAGCCCCACCAGAACAATGGGCACGGCGGCCAGAATAAAGGGCTTTTTATACTGGGATGGACTGTGGCCGAAACGAAGCTCCGCAAAAACCAGCCACATGAAGGACAAAAGACCGGAGAATATGAACATGTAGGTGGCATAGCAAAAGCCCACCACCGGAAGGGGCAGATTCAGAAAGCCCCGATACTGGGCATGGGTGATGGCATCGGCCACCAGGGCGACCTTAAGGACCCAGATCATCCATTTGAAGGTAATGACCTCCTGCTCCGTACCCAGATCTCTTTTCACATTGAAATAGATAACGGCTAATACAATAAAGCAGAAGGCCAGAATTTCCAGATATAGAGTCATATAATCCAATTGCAGTACTGTGTTCAAATCAAAAATCTCCTTTCCCTATCGGAAGGTCCGCTCAAATTCCTCCAGCGGAATGGGCTTGGAGAAGAAGAAGCCCTGGAAAAGATCGCAGTTAATTCCCGAAAGATAATCGAACAGGGCTTCCGTTTCAACGCCTTCTGCAATCACCTGCATATCCAGCTTTTTGGACATTTCTATGATGCTGGCCATAATATGCTGATTCCGCTCGATATTATCTGTTTTTCCCACAAAGAGCCGGTCCAGCTTCAGCACGTCTGCCTTAATATCATGGAGCATATTCAGGGAGGAATATCCGCTGCCAAAATCGTCGATCTCCACGCAGAAGCCATTTTGCCTCAGGGAGGAAATCAGCTTAATATAGTGCCGGGGGTTCGAAATAAGGGTGGTTTCCGTAAACTCCAGCTTCAGCTGACCGGGGGTGAGCCCATACTTTTTCGTGAGATCCACAAAAACCTGTTCAATATTCAGATATTTGTCATCCTGGGGAGACACATTGACGGAGATAAAAAGGGGTGCCAGGGTCGTGCCTTTCCAGCGTTTCAGAATTTTTGCGGCCTCCTCCCAGACATAGCGGTCCAGCCTGTAAATCAGGCCGGCATTTTCCAGAATGCTTATGAAATCCGCCGGGGCCACAATGGTTTTTCCCTCGTCCCGAATCCAGCGTACCAGGGCCTCCGCCCCCACCAGCTTCTTTTCCTTGTCGAAAATGGGCTGCAGGAAGGTTTTGATATCTCCCTGGCGCAGGGCCCCGTCAAATTCGGAAATCACCACGTTTTCCCACAGGATATTTTCAATCATGCTGTCGTCATAGCGCACAAAGACCACATTGGCTTCGTTCTGAATGGAACTTAAGGCAATCTTGGCTCTGTCGCACATGATAGACACGTCCATGGTTTTGTCTTCAATGGGGAAGACACCGAAATGGAATTGCAGGGTGTAATTGGAGTCTCCGATGCTGCGGGACAGCTCGAAGAAGTTTTCCTGAATCAGGGCTTCGTCGTAATCCGCCTGCTTCATCAGGAAGGCGAAATGGTCGCCCTGGATGCGGGCCAGGGATTCAGTTTTAATGGAGCCGTTTTTCAGCACATTTCCGGTTTTGAACAGGATATTATTGCCGGTATCATAGCCGAAAAGCTGATTCACCAGCTTGAATTCCCGGATATTGGTACGGATGAGATAATAGGATTCCTCCGGATTATTTTGAAGAATCCGGGCCACATCCAGGAAGAAGCCCTCCCGGTTCAGCAGCTGGGTAAGATAATCGTGATAAGTGATCCATTCGATTTCCTTTAAACGCTGGGTATTTGTGGCCGCCACCCGGGCCAGGGACACGGGATCATTCCATGTGCGGATACGGTAATCGTTTTTATTGCCGTTCTTTACCCCGTACATCACGTCATCTGCCAGGAACAGGAAATCGGAAAGGGACTGGCCTTCTTTAGGAACAGCCAGATAATAACCCTGGGAAACGGTTACAATGGGGGAAGAGGCGGATTTGGCATGGGGAATCTCGGCATCCATTACTCCATAACGAATCTGATCCGCCAGATGAACCAGCTCATCCTGGGTCATATCACTGGCCAGAAGCACGAATTCGTCGCCGCCATACCGGGCCGCCATGATCTTTCCCGGCACCTGCAGGCTCTGGAGTATGGAGGCCACCTGACTGATACAGGCGTCCCCCATTTGGTGTCCGTAATGGTCGTTGTAGAGCTTGAAATAATCGATATCCAAAATGCCCACAGCCAGGTTTCTTTTCTCCTGGACGCAGGAATTGAACATTTCATCACCAAAATGATTTAGACCGAAACGATTGGCTAGTCCGGTGAGGGGATCCGTTTCGGATTTGATTCTCAGTCTCTCGTTTTCTGCCAGGGTATCCGCCAGAGAATTGAGGCCCTGATTCAGAATATCCACTTCCTTCAGGCCCCGGGGGGCGAAGCGCTCCGCTGGAATATCGCCGGTCTCAATCTGCTGCACGAAGCGGGTTGACTTCTTCAGGGCCACCACCCAGCGGTCCATGATTATCATCAGCAAAAAGCTGCCCACCACGATGGCGCCCAGAGCGGCAAGGATTACGGTGCGGATGGTGGCGTTAATCTGGTTTTTCAGCTCTTCGATGCTTCGGCCCACCACAATGGCGCCGATGGTTTCTCCGGCGGCGTTTTTCAGGGTTTCATAGCGGCAGAAAATACGACCCCCGGCCACGTTGGCTTCTCCGGCATATTCATCCTTTTCATCCAGAATATCCGCCACCAGCTTGTCCATATAGGTGCCCACGATGGAATTGCCGTTGGGGTCCTTGGTGCTGCCGGCCACCCGGAGAAAATGCCCCTGCTGATATCCCTCCTGGGTAGGGGTGCTTTCCACATAGCCCAGGCCTTCATCGCCGCAGCGCATAAAAACATAGGCGAAGGTACCGGTCTTTTCCTCGTGCAGCAGGAAGGGCGTCAGATTGGCCTTTTCCTGGGTTCCGTCCCCCACCACCACATCTCCCCGGCAGATGCTGCCGTTTGTGATATTCCAGTTTCCTTCCCCAATCAGGTCTTCAATATAGTGGATATCCGCCACCAAACGGCTGGATATCAAATCCTCCTCCATATGGGTGACACTTCTATTCAGAATGGGAAAAAAAACCGCAATCAGCACAAGGCCGAAAAGGGTGTAGATTATGAGCATGTTTTGTCTGAGACCCTGATTTTTGAACATGATACATCCTGTGGTTTTTCGGGGTGTTGCAATTGCAGTTCAAAACAGTTCGGTAAAAAAGAACGTTTTTGTCGGGCACTTCGAAGGCTGGCGGAACCAGCTTCTTAAAATAGTATTATATACTAAACAGGGGGATGTTTCAAGCCGAAGGATTGCCTTTCCGGGGCCAGGGCCGGGGCTGCCCCTTTTGAATCAAAAAGGCCTCCGCCGCCACCTGGGCCAGGGGGGTATCGCTCAGGGAATCGGAATAAAAGCTGCCGATGGGGGCATCCCCCCAGATCTGGCCGTAACGCCGGAGCTTTTCCTGTCCGTGGCAGTTCAGCCCCCTATAACGGCCGCTTTTCGGATCCACCTCCGAGGCAATCAGGTGGAGGATGCCCAGCTCCCGGCAAATGGGCTCCAGCAGGAAGCGGGGGGAGGCGGAAATCACCAGATCCTCCGGCTGCTGCCGCGTTTTATACCAGTCATAAAGCCGTTTTTTGTACCGGGCCCAGAAGGGGGCCAGAAGGGCCGCCGCATCCACGGCCGAAAGATATACGGCAAAGCGCTGCTTCATTTCCGTTTTGCTGATGCGTTTCAAAAGATAATGACTGAAAAAGGCTGCGGCCTGGCCCGGCAGAAAGCGAATCAGCCCGGGCTTTTTCCCCAGGGCATAAAAATAAAAGTGCAGTTCGGAATCGCCCCGGTAGAGGGTTCTGTCAAAATCGTAAACGTTCATGATGACTCCTCTGTGTAAAAATCAGAAGGCCTGTCAGCAAAAAGCCCAGGCCAAGACCGCTTAAATGGGCCATGTCATCCACGGCGGCCCCCACCCCATGATAGAAAGAAAGCCCCAGCATTATCAGCACCTGGCCGGGGGAGAGGGCGCCGATCCGCTCCTTGTCAAACAATCCGCAGAAGATCATGGCTCCCATCAGGCCGAAAACAGCGCCGGAGGCGCCGGCGGAAAGGATATTTTCCCCCGCCCAGATTTTGGTCATATGGGAAAAAAGATTGGCTCCCAGACCGGAAAACAGGTAAACTAGCCCGAAGCGCCAGTGGCCCAGTCCCTGTTCCAGTCGGCTGCCCAAGGCAAACAGCACCAGCATATTGCTGAAAATATGATTGGCGCCAAAGTGCAGGAACATGGCGGTGAAAAGGCGCCAATATTCCCCTTTCTGGGCGATGGCATCGGTGAACATGGCCCCGTGGCGGAACATGAAAAGGCTGTCCTCCGTGTCGCCCAAAAGCTCCAGGCTCAGAAAAACCAATGCATTGACGCTCAGCAGAAAAAAGGTGATAAAGGGGCGTCCCCCCAGTTTTTCCTTAAGCCATGCCGCCATCTTTTATGGCCTCCCCGATTTTGTCGCAAACAAAGGAAATGGCGTCGTTTAAGGGACTTTCGCTCATGCGGGTGATAAAGCTTTCCCGGTCCTCATAAAGCCTCAGGAGCAGGGAAGTCAAATCCTTCCCGTTCATTTCCTCCTCCTCCAGCACCCGGGCAAAGCCCTGCTTTTCAAAGGAGCGGGCATTTAAAATCTGGTCGCCCCGGGAGGCTTTTTGGGACAGGGGCACCAGCAGCATGGGTTTTTTTAGGAATAAAAGCTCGCAGATGGCATTGGCCCCCGCCCGGGAGAGCACCAAATCCGCGGCGGCCAGCAAATCCTTCATTTCCCGGCTCACATATTCAAATTGGGCATAGCTGCGGCGGCCCTTAAGGGACTCATCCAGATGGCCCTTGCCGCAGAGGTGAATGATTTCAAAGTGATTTAACAGGGAATCCAGATTCCCCCGCACCTGG
>CACZSB010000145.1 GCA_902783765.1 uncultured Lachnospiraceae bacterium | reverse complement strand
TTATTCCTACGAGCTTTACACCCAGTACGGGGTGGAAAATATTATCCGCATCGGCTCCGCAGGCTCCTACAGCGAAGAATTGAATGTGCTGGATGTGTGCCTGGCGGGGTCCGCCTTCAGCGATTCTTCCTATGCCTATGTGCAGAACGGCTGCGAAGATCATCTGCTGTATCCCAGCGAGAAAATCAATGGAGTGGTGAAGGAAAAATCCCAGGAGCTGGGGATTCCCTGCAAAATGGCCCGGGTCCATTCCAGCGATGTGTTTTATACGGATCCCAAAATGGGAACCTGGCAGGAGCTTAGAGACCGCACCGGCTCTGACTGTGTGGAGATGGAAAGCTTTGCCCTTTTTCACAATGCCAATGCCTTAGGCAAGCATGCCGCCTGTCTGCTGACCATTTCCGATTCCTTTGTGACAAAGCAGGAGCTTTCCGCAGAGGACAGGCAGAATGCCTTTGCGGATATGATGAAGCTGGCCCTGGAGAGCGCCATCGCTTTATAAAGGATTCCTTAGGGAATAATATTGAGGATTCAGTTCATGGAAGAGAGTAAGGAAAAGGAGATCAGCCGCAAAATAATCACGGTGCCTAATTGCCTGACGGTTTTGCGTATTCTGTTGATCCCGGTCTTTTTGTGGGCAGCTTTGGTCCTGAAAAACAGAGGGCTGTCCCTGGGGGTACTGGCCTTTTCTTTCTTTACAGATGTGCTGGATGGATTCATTGCCCGGCGATACCATGTGACCACGGATTTCGGCAAGGCCATGGATCCCATAGCGGATAAGCTGAACCAGACCGCCATTATGGCGGTACTGGTAGCTTATTATCCCATTGTGCTGCTGCCCCTGGGGATTTTAGTGGTGAAGGAGCTTTATCTGGGGATTCTCATGTATATTGTCTATCGCCGCAGCGGCAAGATCTTCCAGGCGGAATGGCACGGAAAGATTACCACCTTCCTGATATACTTCACCATGGGCCTTCATTTGATATGGCTCCACGACATGAAGCCTCACTGGTCCTATATCACCGTGGGGATCACGGTTTTCTTTCAGCTTTTGTCTCTGGTGCTGTATGCCATTCGAAACACTCAATTGGTTAAACACTATAAAAACGGCCCTTTCCCTGTAAAGGAGGAAGGGCCGGCTGGTGACGGAGAAAAGCGGTCTTAAGGCAGCTCTTCCCGGCGAAGCCTCCGGCGCACCCGGTTGATATGCCGCTCGAAATCCCCGCTGTCTAACAGATAAGCCAATACATATTGTTCCAATACCGGCACGCTGCAGCTGTAAAAACCTGCCTGCTGCCGGTATTTTTGCATGAGACGGGGGGGCAGGACCATATAGCCCGCCCGCAAAGAGGGAGCAATGGTCCGGGAAAAGGTATTCAGATAGATGCCCCGTCCCTCCGGCACCAAAGAGAAGAGGGTTTCCTCCGCTTTGGAAGAAAGGGTGAATTCCGAATCATAATCGTCTTCGATGATATAGGCCTTCCGTTCCCGGGCAAAACGCACATACTCCGCCCGCTTGGAGGCGGAGGCGGTGATGCCGCTGGGATAACTGTTGTAGGGGGTCAGGTGCAGCACCTGCGCCCGGCTTTCCTGCAGGGCGCTGCTTAATATCCCGTCGGAGCCCATGAGTAGGGATTCGCAGCGAAGCCCCTGGGCCTCATAAACCTGGCGGATCAGGGGATAGGAGGGTTCCTCTATGCCGAACAGGCGCCGCGGGCCCAGCAGGGTGGCTAAAAGGCCGTAAAAGTATTCGGCGCCGGAGCCGATAATCAGCTGATCCGGCTGTACATGGAGGCCCCGGGAACGGCTCAGATAAGCACAGAGGGCCAGACGGAGGGGCAGAATGCCCACACCGGGGGCCCGCTGAAACAGGGCTTCCTGCTGTTCACTCAGCACCCTTCGAACCGCCCTGGCCCACAGTCCAAAGGGGAATTGCTCCCGGCTTCCCTCAGCCTCGGAGGCGGTGCTTCCCGGGGGCAGGGGGAGGTCAGAGGCCACGGGAAACAGGGCGTCCGGCTGGTAGATCACATAATAGCCACTTCGGGGCCGGGCCTGGATATAGCCCTCCTCGCACAAAATATTCAGGGCGTGCTCCACGGTAATCAGACTGAGTCCTTTATCCGCCGCCAGGGTCCGTTTGGAGGGGAGCTGCTTTCCAAAGCCGTAATCCCCCTGGGTAATCAGGCTTCTCAGCTCCTTATATAAGCTCATATACCGCGCTTCTGACATGGGTGCTTTCCTTCCGTGGAAATAAAAAAACCGTTGCAGGACAACGGCGATAGGGATGCGGGTGGCCGGACTCGAACCGGCACGGTGTCGCCACCGAGGGATTTTAAGTCCCTTGCGTCTACCTGTTCCGCCACACCCGC
>CACZSB010000144.1 GCA_902783765.1 uncultured Lachnospiraceae bacterium | reverse complement strand
GAGGGTAGCCAGAAATGAGTAATGAAATGGAAACGAGGGTTGCCCATCTGCCGGAGCACGGCCCCAAGGACGAACAGGGTCGGGAGATTCTGCTGGATGTTCGGAATGTGGATATTACCTTCGGAAAGGGCGACAATGCCGTCCGGGCTGTTAAAAATGCCAGCTTCAAGATTTACAGGGGTGAAACCTTTTCCCTGGTGGGAGAATCCGGTTCCGGAAAGACCACCGTGGGCCGGGCGGTTATCCGGGTAAATCCCCTGGCTAATGGCGAAATCTACTATAAGGGCGTGAAGATTTCAGGAAAAATTTCCCGTTCTCTGGACCGGGATGTGATTCGGAATATCCAGATGATTTTCCAGGATCCGGCGGCCTCCCTAAACGAGCGGGCCACGGTGGACTATATCATCTCCGAGGGTCTTTACAATTTCCACCTGTACGAGAACGAGGCGGATCGGGTCAAGAAGGTGGAGGACATGATCAATCAGGTGGGGCTTTTGCCTGAGCACCTGACCCGTTATCCCCACGAGTTTTCCGGGGGCCAGCGGCAGCGCATCGGTGTGGCCCGGGCCATGGTCATGGAGCCGGAGTTTGTGATCGCGGACGAACCCATTTCCGCCCTGGATGTTTCCATCCGGGCCCAGGTTCTGAATCTGCTGAACAAGTTCCAGGATGAGCGGGGGGTATCCTACCTCTTTATCGCCCACGATTTATCCATCGTCCGCTATATTTCGGACCGTATCGGCGTAATTTATAAGGGAGATATTGTGGAGGTTGCCTCTACTCAGGAGCTTTTTGACTTCCCCATGCACCCCTATACCCACTCCCTGATTTCCGCCATACCTATCCCGGATCCGGCCCTGGAAAAGAATAAGGAACTGTACACCTATGATCCCTCCATCCATGACTATTCGGAGGACAAGCCCCAGTTGGTGGATATCGGCAACGATCACTGGGTATACGGCAACCAAAAGGAAATCGAGAAATATAAGGCCATCCGGGCCCAAAACCTTCCCCTCAAAACCGTTCATATTTTGACGGAGGAAGAAAAGCAGGAGAAGGAACGGAAAGCGGCGGAGGCGGCCAAGGAAGAAAAGGAACCGGTGCTCCAGGGAAGCAATTATATTCTGGACAGGCCGATTCACGATACCGGAAGTCTCTGGCTGGGACTATTTTCCTTTATTCTGCCGATTTTCGGCCTGATTGCCGCGGGCATTTATAAGAGCAAGAACTATATCCGCAATTTCAAGGTCTGCCGTAAGGGGGCACTCATCGGCCTGGGCCTGTTCCTGACGGTGGTGGTTCTGTTCCTGATAATGCTCCTGATTTCATCCATGGGATAGTTCCCGGACTGTCCCGCTAAAAACCAAAAGGGGCTGTGAAAAAGATTATTCTTTTCGCAGCTCCTTTTCTGACAAATTTAAGAAAAACCTGTTTGAGAATCTTGTCTATGTTGAATCGCGAAAACAAACAAATAATGATGCTTACGGAGTCGGAGGAGAGCCGAAAACGGAAAAACCGTCTAATCATCGTTGTAACGCTTTTGGCAGTGCTGGGAGCCCTGGCCCTATTCTGGCTGATCCGGGCCCGAAAAGAAGACAGCGGCTGGCGGGAGATCAATGCCAAGGGAAACTCCGAACCGGACTGCAGCAGCTATTTTACTTTTTGGTATCAGGTACAGCCCTCGGAGGGGGGCCGGGATTTTAATGCGGTGCAGATTGCCTATACGAAAGCCGTCCGTCGGGCTTATAAAATATTTGATACGGCCCGGGACCATGAGGGCATCCAGGGCCTGTGGGCGGTGAACGCCAATCCGGGGGCGGTGCTTACGGTGGAGCCGGAACTGTATCAGGCCTTTGCCCTTATGGAAGAATATGGAGGAAGGTTTTTATATCTGGCCCCGGTTTACGCCGTGTACAATGAATTGTTCTTTTCCCGGGACGATGGCTATGCCAAGGAATGGGACCCCTATTACAGCTCTCAGACCGCGGAATATTTTGCGGATCTGATGCCTTATCTTGGCAGTCCGGAGCATATCCGGCTGGAGCTTTTGGGAGAAAACCGGGTTTGCCTGCGGATTTCCGAAGAATACCGCCGCTTTGCCCGGGAAAACGAAATATCGGTTTTTCTGGATTTTTACTGGATGCAGGATGCTTTTTTGCTGGATCTTGTGGGAGAAAGCATTTTGGCCACCGGCTATAGGCGGGGCTATATTGTGAGCCGGGAGGGCTGGGTTTTCTGTCTGGATGATTCAGAAGAAAGCTATGCGCTGATTGTGAGCCACCGCCAGGGAGACTTGGTTCGAGACGCCGCCCAGATGCGTTATCGGGGCCCTTCGAGGATTATCACCCTGAAAAACTACACGGAGGAGAACGATCCATTAGATTATTATTATATTTACGAAGACGGCCGCTTTGCCACGGCCTATATCGACCCCGCCGACGGGTATTATAAAAGCAGCCTCAATGATCTGCTCCTTTACAGTCACCGGGCATCCTGCGGCCGGCTGCTGCTGGAGGGGATACAAATGATGCTGTCCGGGCCGCAGGATGAGCAAGGACAGAGCCGCCTGGAGTCGGAGGGAATTTGGCCGGTTTATTTCCGGGGAGATTCCCTGGTGAGCGGAGGAGATGCGGAATTCCTGCTGCCTTAACACCACCACACCCGGACGGAGGCTGTTTTTTTCTTTGACACCAACCTAAGGGATAAAAAGAGTTGCATTTTTGGTGATTATGGTTTACATTTTATTATCATTCGCCAAATTCTACCATCTTGGTGATTGGGCCCTGTGGTCTTCCCTCTGTCGGTAAGGCTGACAAGCCCACCGGCAGAAGACGGCGAAAAAATCTCGCAAAAGGAGAAAGTGTATGAAGAAGACAAGTAAGCTCTTGGCAGTGTTGCTTGCCGTGGTCATGGTATTCAGCGCCTGCTCATCCGGTACGGCGCCCACCACCACCGCGCCCACCGGTTCCGGTGCAAAGCAGGATGAAACCACTACCAAGCAGGATGAAACCACGGCGCCGGTCGTGGAGGTCCCCTGGGACGGCGCTTACATGGAGAAGGACGATTTCCAGGCCTATGTCATCCATGACCTGAATCTGATGGTGGAATCCATGGAAGAGCAGCTGGATGATGCTCTTTACAGCAAAGTGAAAGCGGCGGAGGCCGACGGCGAGGCCGCCATTATGGCTGCCAACACCGTGGCTGAAGTGAAGGATGCCTATGCCAAGGCAAAGACTGCCGTAATGGAAGCTGTACCGCTCTTCGATGGCATCGTTTCCTATAAGAAAGAGAGCAACGCGGAGCGCACCAACGTTCTGGGTATTCTGGAACGCTTTGCCATTTCCACGGGCCTCACCGGCGTATCCCTGTTTGAAAACGGTTCCTATGTTATGTACAACCCCCGTGTCACTCTGGGAACCGAAAACTTCATCGTAGGCTACGGCTTCGGTGTGCTGGCGGAAGGTTCCATCACGGCGGATCTGGAATATGAATCCAACCCTGACTGGAAGCGCTATTACCACGTTTGGGAAACCATGGATCCCGGTACCCTGCTGTACCACAATGATAAGGGCTCCCAGGTGGGCGACATGTATGCCTACGTGGCGGCTGCCTTCTACACCAACTTTATGAATGACACCAAGGACGGCTATGACTGGGTGCCTGAACTGGCCAAGGAAAAGCCCGTGGCCGTGAATGATGACGACGGTGACGGCATGGCCACCACCTGGAAGTTTGAAGTGCGCACCGGTAAAGACGGCTTAAAGTACACCATCGGTTCCGAGCTGGAAAGCCGTCAGGCCTTCAACAACCGTGAGGTTGCTCTGGAAGATTACGAAACAGCCTTTAAGTTCCTGTTGACCCAGTCCAACAAACTGGAACGTGGAACGGAAACGGCCAACGCCTCCTCCGGTGCCATTGCTGGTGCTAAGGAGTATTACAATGCCACTGCGAACGGCCCCAGTGACGAAGCCTGGGCCAAGGTAGGTATCAAGACCTTCGAAGAGGGCGGCAAGTCCTACTTCCAGGTCACTTTCCAGGAAGAACAGACTCAGTTCTACTGCATGTATTATATTGGGTCCTCCCTGTACATGCCTATCCCGCAGGAATTTATTGACCTGGTGGGCACCAATGTGGACGGCGTTCCCCAGTTGTTCAGTTATAACAATGACAAAACCGAATCTCCAGTGGATAACTCTCTGGTGTTGGGCCCCTACTATCTGGAGCGCTGGGACAGCGAGCAGCAGGTGGTTTACAAGAAGAACCCCAACTACGTTTTTGCGGATACCAAGTATCAGATTGGGGGCGTACACACCAAGATTTTCCCCGCTGCCAAGGACGACCAGACCGCTGGCATTAACGAGTTCCTGGCGGAGCATTTTGATGTTGCTTCCATTCCTCAGGATTATCTGGATCAGTATCGCAATGACCCCCGTACCCGTTCCACCACCGGTAACTCCAACTTCAAGATCAATGCCAATGCCTGCGATCAGGAGACCTGGGAGTACCTCTTCGGTGTGGATGGCGTTGTGGCCCAGTCTGCCAAGGAAGAATATTGGGATCTGAAGCCTCTCATGGGCAATCATCACTTTGTCCAGGGCGTCAGCTATTCCATCGATCGTCTGACCTTTGCCAGCGCCCGGGGCAATATCCCCAGTGTTGACTACCTGGCCTCCAACTACATGTCCGATCCCGAAAACGGTCTGTCCTATGTCACCACAGAAGCCCATAAGAAGGCCGTGGCCCAGTTGCTGGATGACACCGACGGATATGGATACTCCCTGGAACTGGCCCGTGATTACTTCCGCATGGCTCTCACCGAGCTGGAAGCGGAGGGTAAGATCACTCCCGGCACCAAAGAGAATCCCACTGTCATGGAGATCGAATTTGCCTGGATGTATCCCTCTCACGAGGAGTCCAACCACAAGGAGATCAAGAATTTCATTGAGACTGCCTTCAATGATGAAAGTGTCAGCGGCGGCCTGTACAAGATTGACTGTAAATTCTGGGTAGGCAACGAATGGAGCGATGTGTACTACAACAAGTTGATGGTGGGTAAGTTCGACTTCGGTTTCGGCTCCATCTCCGGCAATAGCCTGGATCCCATCGGCTTCGTGTCTGTGCTGTCCTCCGATCAGGATATTTCCGGTAACTTTACCCTGAACTGGGGCGTGGATACCAACGGCACCGACGATTATCCCATCGTTTATGATGGATACCGCTGGTCCTTCGACGCCCTGTACAATGCCGTCAACAGCTCGGTTGTAGCCGTTCAGGGCAAGAACCAAGCCCCTGTGACCTTCGAGTACACTGAACTAGTGAAGAATGAGGACGGCAGCTATACCGGTTCCTTTACCCTGACCTCCTCGATGCCTGATAAAATCAAGGTCACCGTGACCGACGTGGTTTGCTGCAACTACGAGCGCTACCGCAACGGTGATAAGAAATATGATGAAGCTTCTCTGGAGGAGTTCACCGTGGAGGAGAAGAACGGCGTTTACACCGTGACCTTCACTGTTCCTGCCGACCTGGCTGCCGATTATGCCACCGGCAGCGGCACCTCGGAAGATCCTCAGGGCATCACCGGCTTCGACCTGTACTACGATCAGGAAGTAGACGGAAACCTGTCCACAGGCCTCTACTACAGCGTAGACGACGTGTTCGAAGTTGAATAATCATCGGGCAAGCTGAATGATTTTTCCGGCAGGCGGAAGATGGCAACATCTTGCCGTCTGCCGGATTTTACTAAAACGAAAGGGTTTTACTTCATCATGGGAAAATACGTCCTTAAGAGGATTGGGCTTGCCTTTGTCACCACCTTTATTATTCTTTCTTTGACCTTTATTCTGGTCAAGCTGCTTCCCTTTGAGCGTCCCATCGGGGCCGATTCTCAGCAGATTGCTTATTTTGACAAGCAGACCAATCTGGGATATGTATATCGTTTTGAAAATAATCAGGACGAAAAATACGGCGAATACCTGTATCGTTCGCCTATGGACAAGGGTCGAAGCTTTTACTACTACAAAGTACCTGTTTTAGAACAGTATGTTAGATGGCTCACCAATATCGTGACCAAGTGGGAATGGGGATACAGTAAGTCCATTATGCCAAACGTTTCCGCCTCCGTTATTATCATGGAGCGGCTCCCCTATTCTCTTCGCTTGAATGTTATCTCGGTCATTTTCTCGGTACCCCTGGGCATCCTTCTTGGTATCTGGGCGGCACTGAAGAAAAACACCATGACAGATCATACCATCTCTACCATGGTCATGGTTTTCATCTCCATACCGAGTTTTGTTTTGATATCCTTTGTGCTGCGGCTATTCTGCTACGAGCTGGGCTGGCTTCCCTCCACCTGGCCGCCAGCTACCGCACCCACTAAAATGAAGATAATGGGCTATATTATTCCCGTATTCTGCCTTTCCTTCGGCTCCATCTGTGGCTATTGCCGTTTTGTTCGGGCAGAGCTTTGTGAAGTGCTGGAAAGCGATTATCTGCTCCTGGCCCGTACCAAGGGGCTGACCCGTCGTCAGGCCATTGTGCGCCACGCCCTGAAAAACTCCATGGTGCCTATTTTCCCCTCCATTCTGTCGGAGTTTATCGGTATCCTGGGCGGTTCCATGATTCTGGAATCCTTATACGGCATTCCGGGTATCGGCAAGCTGTTTATCACGTCGCTGACGACTAAGGACTACGATATCCTGTTTGTGGACATGGCTATTTTCACCACCCTGGGTCTTCTGTTCGGTGTACTGACTGACCTGTCCTACGGCTTTATCGACCCGAGAATTAGAATGGGGGCAAAGAAGTAATGGCAGACATGAATAAAAGAGAAATAGAATTCCAGGCGGATGATTTTCAGCTGGTTCGGGAGGATGCGGAACGCATTTTCGATACAAAGCTGGAAACAAAGCCCACCACGTTCTTTAAAGATGCTTTCCGGCGTTTTTGCAAGAATAAGTCCTCCGTGGCGGGGGCTATTATCCTGAGCATCCTGATTTTGTTGGCTATCTTTGTGCCAGTTGTTTCCCAAAAGAATATTGACATTGTATCTCCCAAGGAAAAATTCCTGGCTCCCAAGCTTTTTGAGCCGGAATATGGAAAAAACAATTCTTTCTGGAATGGGACCCGTCGGCAGGAACGCATTGTTTATGACAGTGTCAATGAAGTGCCGGCCCTGTCCGACAAGAATTCCGTGGACGCCATTAAACAGGCTCTGGTGTGGATTCAGGTGGACCAGGAACCCACCTTGGTGGATGTGGCCAACCAGTATGCCACCGGCGGCAGCATTACCGTTAATACGGACAGCAAGGTGGCCGGACGGGATGTTTATTTGACTTCCAAGCCCGTCACCTTTACGGATAAGGGCGGCTACACCCTGGATATTGTTTTTGGAAACGAGGACAATGTGGGAGACGCCAAACTGGGTGAGTTTACCGTTTTCTTAAAAACTGGTGAAAACGCGGAGGACCGGATTGTGCTCCGGGATTATGGCCGGGATTACAGTCCTCTTTCCGCGGATATCAGCAAACTTTTGGCGGAACGGGGAATCAGCTCTGTAAACGCTCAGATCACCTTTGCGGTAAAGGCCACCACCGACAGCATTCGCTACATTTTATTGGAAAGCGTGGTACTGGGCGGCGGCGAGCGGGCCAAAAATCTGGAACAGCTGGAGACCGTGTCCTTTGACGACGCCACCGCCATGATTAATGTGACCGATGTGAACAGCGATTCCTACTGGTCCTGTACCGGCCGCAAGGGGATACATAATTCAGAGCTGTATTACTGCGATTATCTCATAGACACCTATATGCTGGTCTATGGCAATGCGGATCTGCTCACTTATTCCGCCACGGAATTTAATACCTGGATTGCCAATGGGTGGTGCAAATATGATCCGGAAATCGGCCCCTCCTCCTTTGAGGTGCTGGACGACCGCTGCCCCCTGGATGAAGTTGTTTCCGAGACCAGGCTCTCTGTCACCAAAAAGCTTTCCAGTGTTACCGGCCGCAGCTGGGGCTATCGGAAGCTGGGTTATGATGAGATGCCTAAGTTCATTTTAGGAACCGATGTATCCGGCTTTGACCTGGTAAAGCGGGCCTTTGCGGGCCTTAGAACCTCTTTGGTTCTGGGTGTGTGTACCGCAGCCTTCTGTTTCTGCTTCGGCCTGGTATGGGGCTCCATCTCCGGTTATTTCGGCGGTCGTGTGGACCTTTATATGGAGCGTTTTACGGAAATCCTGGGCGGCGTGCCCTGGATTGTGGTGATGACCCTGGCGATCCTACATTTGGGCAATAATTTCTTCACCTTCTTCCTGGCCCTTTGTTTAACGGGCTGGATGGCCACCGCCCACCGGACCCGTACCCAGTTCTATCGTTTTAAGGGGCGTGAATACGTGCTGGCTTCCCGGACCCTGGGGGCTTCAGATTTACGGCTGATTTTCCGCCATATCCTGCCCAACTCCATGGGTACCATTATCACCGGCGCAGTGCTGATGATTCCCAGGACCATTTTCTCCGAAGCCACCCTGGCCTATCTGAACCTGGGCCTTCAGGGCGTGCAGGCCTTCGGTGTTATGATGGCGGCAAATCAGAAGTATTTGAGCATTTATCCGAACCTGGTCATTTTCCCCGCCGTGGTTATAGCGCTGATGATGATTTCCTTTAACCTGTTCGGAAACGGTCTGCGGGATGCCTTTAACCCGTCCCTGAAAGGAAGTGAATGAGATGGCAGAAAGAGATAAAGTATTATCCGTTAATAACCTGGTCATCAACTTTAAAACCGACAACGGGATTCTGAAGGCGGTCCGGGATGTTTCCTTTGATTTGACCCAGGGGGAAACCCTTTGTATCGTGGGGGAATCCGGTTCAGGCAAGTCTGTGACCTCCAAGGCCATTATGGGTATTCTGGCCAATAATGCCATTATTGCCGGTGGAAATATCATTTACCGGGGTGAAAATCTGCTGGAGATAGCAGAAGAAGAGTTTTACAAGATTCGGGGCCATAAAATCGGCATGATTTTCCAGGATCCCCTGTCCTCCTTGAATCCCATTGTGAAAATCGGCAAGCAGATTACCGAAGCCACCCTGATCAATTCAGACAAGCTGAAGCTCATGTACAATGACCTGATCAGTGAAGACATGATCCGCTATAAAAATACGCTGGCCCGGATGAATATTGCCATTGATACGGAAAAGAAAAAGCTGGATCTTCTGGAAACAGAGATTAAAAGAAAAGAGTACGACAGCGTAGCGGCCAAAGCGGCGGACCAGAGCCTTTTGAAGGAAAAGAAGGCTCAGTTTAAGGACTTCGTAAAGAAAACCAAAGAGGAGTATATGGGCCAGGCCAAGCAGCTGAAGGCGGTTCTTTCCGAAACGGAAAAACGGGCCAAGAAGCAGGTGAAGGAATACAAGGCCCAGGTGACGGAAGAGCATAATAAAGCCATGGCAGAGCTGAAAAAGCGCCTGGCTTCCGCCTCCGGTGACGAAGCGAAGAAACAGATCCAGCAGGAAATCAAAGAGGAAAAACTGGCCTTTACCAACAAACTTTCCATTACCAAAGAAGAGGCCAAGCGCCGGGCCCTGGAAATCATGCGGGAAGTGGGTATTCCTGAACCGGAAAAGCGTTTTAACCAGTATCCCTTTGAGTTTTCCGGCGGTATGCGTCAGCGTATCGTTATTGCCATTGCCTTAACGGCATCCCCGGAGATTCTGATCTGCGACGAACCCACCACCGCCTTGGATGTGACCATTCAGGCTCAGATTCTGGAACTGATTAACCGCATTAAAGAGGAACGGAATCTGTCCTGTATTTTCATCACCCATGACCTGGGCGTGGTGGCCAATATGGCAGACCGGGTAGCGGTAATGTACGCAGGGAAAATTGTGGAATACGGTACGGTGGACGAGATCTTTTATGATCCCCGGCATCCTTATACTTGGGCGCTGTTATCCAGTATCCCGGATGTGGATTCCAAGGAGAAGCTGGAAGCCATTCCCGGCACCCCTCCTAACATGATTTTCCCGCCCAAGGGCGATGCCTTTGCGGCCCGGAGCAAGTATGCCATGAATATCGATTTCCGGGAACAGCCGGATTATTACAAGGTTACAGATACTCACTACGCAGCCACCTGGCTTTTGGATCCCAAGGCCCCCAAAGTGGAAATGCCTAAAATTGTAAGTGAGCGTATCCGTATCTCTTTGGAGGAGGACAACCATGAACAAGCAGAATGATTTATTTGAAACCATCTCCAAAGAGGCCAACGAAGAGCTTCCTGTTATGGGTGAAGCCGTAGAAGCGGGTCAGCAGTTTATCAATGACGACTACGAGGACGTATCCTCTCTGGACTACGACCCCAGTGATCAGGCGGCTTTTAACCGTTATTACAAACTGCATCCCCAGGTTAAGCAGAAACCGGAGCTGAGAGAGCAGAATATTCTTCTTTCCGTGCGGCATCTGAAGCAATTCTTCTTCTTCGGAAAGGGCCGGAACCGGCAGAAGCTGAAGGCAGTTTCCAATGTGTCCTTTGATTTAAGAGAAGGGGAATGTCTGGGCATTGTGGGTGAGTCCGGCTGTGGAAAAACCACCACAGGCCGGAGCATTATGCGCCTGTATAATATTACCTCCGGTGCCATTTATTACCGAGGGGTTCGTATCAGCGCCGGCAATCGCTGGAACAAAAAGGAGATTAAGTGGGCGCCTATTCACGCCAAGGAGCGGATAGAAGAGCTTAGAAAGCTGGGCACCCCGGAAGCTGAGGCGCAGATTCGCGAGCTGGAAGACAAAGTCAGTATGGTAAAGCCCGTCCAGAATGCCAAGATCAAGCAGATTAAGTTCGACAACGATCATGTGAGTCAAAAGCTTCTGAACGAGATTCAGATGATTTTCCAGGACCCCATCGATTCCCTGGATCCCCGTATGACGGTGGAGGATATCATTCAGGAGGGCCTGCAGATTCAAGGCTTCAAAAACAAGGCGGAGAATCACAAAAAGGTGGTGGAGATGTTGGAGACCGTGGGTCTGGTGGAGGAGCATTCCTCCCGTTATCCCCATGAGTTTTCCGGCGGTCAGCGTCAGCGTATCGGAATTGCTCGGGCTTTGATCATGAATCCCAAGCTGCTGATTTGTGACGAGCCCATTTCCGCTTTGGACGTGTCTATTCGGGCGCAGGTTATCAACCTGCTCAATGATTTGAAAAACAATTTGAAGCTTTCCATTATCTTCATTGCCCATGACCTGTCCGTGGTGAAATACTTCTGTGATTCCATTGTGGTTATGTATTTCGGCAAGGTGGTGGAAAAAGCGCCCAGCGATGAGCTCTTTAAAAATCCTATGCACCCCTATACCCGTTCCTTGCTTTCGGCCATTCCCAAACCGGACCCCCGCTACGAGCGCAAGCGCCAGCGGATTACTTATAACCCAGCGGAGGCCCATAATTATGAGAACGGCGATTTGCCTACGCTGCGGGAACTGAAAAAGGATCACTTCGTTTACTGCAACGAAGAGGAGTATCAGCGTTACATGGAGGAACTCAAGGCGTAAGATGGGTTTTTTAAGGCGGTTTTTTCTGCATTCGCCAAAACGTTACGTATCGGGGCTGTTGCTTGCGACAGCCCTGATTCTTCTGGCCCTGTACTTTAGGGGCTTTGACCGCGCTTTCTATTATTATGACGCCTTTACCCTATCCGGTGCTGCGGTGTTTCTGATAGGTCTTCTGCAGCTGGTGACGTATCTGGGTGCCTTTGACACCTTTGGCTATGCCTTTTCTTCTTTCAGTGATAATAGAAAATACGATAGCCTATATGAATACAGCAGCCGGAAATGGGAGAAAAGGAGCCGGGGAGAACTGGTTTTCATGCCCTATATTGTGGTGGGGGTTTTGGTGGTTCTTGTGGGCTTTGTCATACGTTTACTGTCGGATTTTTAGTCCCAGCCTCTATCCCTTCGCCCCCTTGCAATACTCCTAAAGTAAGAATCAGTGGCGCCCTTTACACCCTATAATCCTTAACTCTACAAAAGTTTCAAAAAGCTTAAAAAAACAGTTGACAAGCGAAGTGTGCTGTGGTAGATTTGACAAGCGCCTCGCAAGGGGGCGTGCAGCACCTTGACAAATAAATGATGCATTCCAACCCTGAAAATTCCTAAGAATGAACTGCATCTTTCG
>CACZSB010000143.1 GCA_902783765.1 uncultured Lachnospiraceae bacterium | reverse complement strand
GGAAATGCGCACCTCTGCGCCCCATATCTGGGCCGTGGGCGATGTGGTGGAGGTGGACCATCTCATCAGCGGGCAGCGCACCATGATCCCTCTGGCAGGGCCAGCCAATAAACAGGGCCGGATTGTGGCGGATAATATCTGCGGCGCCCACAAAGAATATAAGGGCAGCATGGGCACTTCCGTGGCCCAGGTCTTTGATTTGACGGTGGCGGCGGTGGGCCTGAATGAAAAGAGTTTGAAGCAGCAGGGCCTGAAAAAACATAAGGATTACGAAAGCGTGCTGATCAGCCAGCGCTCCCATGCGGGGTACTATCCCGGAGCGACCCAGATGTATCTGAAGCTGCTCTTTGAGCCGGAAGGGAAGATTTTAGGGGCCCAGATAGTGGGCCAGGACGGAGTGGATAAGCGGATCGATACCATTGCGGCTACCATTTCCTGCGGCGGCAGTGTGGAAGATTTGAAGGAACTGGAACTGGCCTATGCGCCGCCTTATTCCTCTGCCAAGGATCCGGTGAATATGCTGGGTTTTACGGCGGAAAATGTGTTGAAAGGCCTGGCCCGCTTTGTGGGCCGGGAGGAGCTGGAAGGCATGGCGCTGCTGGATGTGCGGGAGGCTATCGAGCGGCAGGCGGCCCATATCCCCGGCTCGGTACATATTCCTTTGGGGGAATTAAGGGAACGCCTGGGAGAACTGCCCAAGGATCAGCACTGGGCGGTGGTCTGCGCCGTAGGGGTGCGGGCCCATAACGCCGCCCGAATCCTGATGCAGAGCGGCTTTGAAAAGGTCAGCATTCTGGAAGGGGGCATGGGATTTTATCAATCCCAGGTACATCAGCGAAGCACTGGCTGGGCAAATGAAATAAAAGAAAAAGATGGGCAGGAGGTAAATGGGATGCCGCAGAACAAAGGAAATGGAAACAGCGCCGGCAGCGAGGCAGTAATCAGCCTTAATTGCTGCGGTATGCAATGCCCCGGCCCGATTATGAAGGTGAATGAAGCCTTAAAGGATCTGCCGGAGGGGGCGGTGCTGAAGGTTTCCGCCACGGATCTGGGCTTTGCCCGGGATGTGGAAAGCTGGTGTTGCCGCACGGGGAATACCTATGTGAGCATGGAAAAGCAGGGGCAGATGAGTGTGGTGACTTTGATGAAGGGAAGCGGGGCGAAGGCCGGGGAGGCGTTAGCGGCCCAGGCTCAGGCCGTCCAGCCCCAGGGCAAAACCATCATCGTCTTTGACGGGGATATGGACAAGGTGATGGCCTCCCTGATCATTGCCAACGGCGCCGCCGCCATGGGCCGCCCCGTCACCATGTTTTATACCTTCTGGGGCCTGAACGCTCTGCGGAAGGATAATAAGGTAAAAGTTAACAAATCCTTTACGGAGAAAATGTTCGGCGCCATGATGCCCCGGGGCCTGGATAAGCTGAAGCTCTCCAATATGAATATGATGGGAGCCGGCAAGGCCATGATGAAAGGAGTCATGCAGAAGAAAAATGTGACCTCTCTGGAGGATCTGATGAAACAGGCCATGGCTAATGGGGTGCGGATGATTGCCTGCACCATGTCCATGGATGTGATGGGCATCAAGGAAGAGGAACTGATTGACGGCGTGGAACTGGCCGGCGTGGCTACCTATTTAGGCGAAGCGGAAAACGCCAATGTGAATTTGTTTATTTGATAAAACCGGGGGTCTTGGAAAAGACGGGCGGCTGATAGCCGACCCTACGGGGGGGGATAATGCATTATCCCCCCTCTTGCCACAAATCACAAAACAGGTTATACTGAAACCCGCTGGATGCAATATCCGCCGGAGGTGTGACATGGCATACGATTTGACAGAGCCCCTGGTTATAGGGATCGGCTCCCGGGCCCTCTTTGACCTGGAACGGGAAAACGAAATATTTGAAACCCAGGGCCTGAAGGTTTATGAGGAATACCAGGTACAGCACGAAAACGATATTCTGAAAGAGGGGCCGGCCTTCCAGTTGGTGAAGGCTTTTCTGGATTTGAATCAGCTCCAGCCGGACAAGCGGCTGGTGGAGGTGATTGTTATGTCCCGAAACAGCCCCAATACCAGCCTGCGGATTTTTAATTCCATCAAAGGCCATGATCTGGATATTACCCGGGCTGCCTTGTGCGGCGGCTCCAGCATTTCCCCTTATCTGAAAGCCTTTAATACGGCGCTGTTTCTTTCCGCCAATCAGGAGGATGTGAAATCCGCAGTAGATGACGGGATTGCCGCGGGTATGATCTTGCCCGGCAATTTCCCTACGGAGCCCCATGAAGCCATTCCCCAAATCCGCATCGCTTTTGACGGAGATGCGGTGCTTTTTGCGGCGGAATCCGAACGAATTTTCCAGCAGGAGGGCATCCAGGCCTTTATTGACCACGAGCGGGAAAAGGCGGATATTCCCATGAGGGAAGGCCCCTTTGCCAGCTTTTTGCGGACGCTGGCCCATATCCAGGCCATGTTCATGGATAATCAGGGACAGTCGCCTATCCGCACTGCTCTGGTGACCGCCCGCAATGCCCCCACCCACGAACGGGCCATCAAAACCCTGCGAAGCTGGGGCGTTCGCATAGACGAAGCCTTCTTCCTGGGAGGTGTGCGCAAAAAAGATGTGCTTTCCGCTTTTGGGGCCCATATTTTCTTCGATGACCAGAAACTGCACGTGGCCTCCGCCTCGGAGGTGGTGCCGGCGGCTATGGTGCCTTACCGGGAAGGGGATGACCCTATGGCGTAAGGAGCAGCCGGAAGGCTGTGCGCCGGAGGAAGAGGAACAGAATTATGTTTGAAGAAGAAAAACAGCAGGCTTATGATGTGGCGGCGGAGTTGTGCGAGAAGGCGGGTTTACGGCCCGGCCAGATATTGGTGGTGGGCTGCTCCACCTCGGAAGTAGCCGGGGAGCGGATTGGCAGCCACTCGGATCCGGCTCTGGCGGAGGCGGTTTTCGCCGGGATTTATCAGGCTTTGCAGGAGCGGGGCGTGTATCTGGCGGCCCAGTGCTGCGAGCACTTAAACCGGGCCATTGTGACAGAAGAGGAAGCGGCCGGGGGGCAGGAAATCGTGAATGTGGTGCCCCAGCCAAAGGCCGGAGGCTCTTTTGCCACGCTGGCGTATCGGTATTTCAAAAAGCCGGTGGTGCTGGAGGAAATTCGGGCCGATGCGGGCCTGGACATAGGGGATACTTTGATAGGTATGCATCTGAAAAGGGTGGCGGTGCCTCTGCGGCTGGAGCATCACGCAATCGGCCGGGCCCACATCACCGCCGCCCGCACCAGGCCGAAGTTCATAGGCGGTGAGCGGGCGGTGTATGACGAGGGGAGAAAATGATTATCAGTATCCTCTGTGTGCTGGCAGGAGGCGGCGCACTGTTGGTTTTTGGACTGCCCCTGAGGGGTAGCAGTTTTAACGCCGGCAGCCTGCTGGGGCTTCTGCTGGGCAGTTTTCTGGTGGTTTACGGGATTATCCGTTCCAGATTGTCCCAAAAAGTCAGGCGAGGCGTTTTGATTTTGTTGCTGCTTTTTTTTGTTCTCTGCACTATT
>CACZSB010000142.1 GCA_902783765.1 uncultured Lachnospiraceae bacterium | reverse complement strand
GTGGCCCTCACCCTGTCAGCTTCGCTGACATCCCTCTCCCGCGTCCGGGAGAGGGCAAGTAGGATTGATTATGAATGATTCACAGAAGAAACAAGTGCCCCTGCGTCTATCTCCTAAGCTGTATGCCGCCCTGGCCGCCTGGGCGGAGGATGATTTCCGCTCCGTCAACGGCCAGATCGAGTATTTGCTGACGGAGTGCGTGAAACAGCGGAAAAAAGACGGAAAGTATGTGGGGCAGAATATCGATGAACCCATTGAGTTGGATATTTAGGGGAGCAGGGAGTAGTTGTGTCATCCTGAGCGACAGCGAAGGATCCCATGGTCTGCAAAAGGGGATGGGATTCTTCGGCCCTGGGGCCTCAGAATGACACGGAAAGAAAAGAGGAAAGGATTTATCATGCTTCGAATCGAGCATTTAACGAAAAAATACGGCGAGAAGGTTGCGGTGGACGATTTGTCCCTGCATATCGCACCGGGGGAAATCTACGGTTTTATCGGTCACAACGGGGCCGGAAAGACCACTACCTTAAAAGGCGTGGCGGGGATCCAGCAATTTGACGCCGGGGAGGTCTATATTGATGGTTTGTCACTGAAAACAGACCCCATAGGCTGCAAAAGCCGTCTGGCCTATATCCCGGATAATCCTGACCTTTACGATTTTATGAGCGGCATCAAATACCTGAATTTCATCGGCGATGTGTTTCGGGTGGAGGCTGACCGGCGGCAGGCGCGCATCCGGGAACTGGCGGCCCGCTTCGAATTGACGGACGACCTGGGCCAGCCCATTTCCGCCTACTCCCACGGCATGAAGCAGAAGCTGGCCCTCATCAGCGCCTTTATCCACGACCCCCGCCTGATTCTTTTGGACGAGCCCTTTGTGGGGCTGGACCCTAAGGCCTCCCACCTTTTGAAAAGCATGATGCGGGAGCATTGCGACGGAGGCGGCGCCATCTTCTTTTCCACCCATGTGCTGGAGGTGGCGGAAAAGCTGTGTGACAAGGTGGCCATTATCAAGGAGGGCCGGCTGGTCCGCTCTGGAACCATGGAGGCGGTGAAGGGCGATGATTCCCTGGAGGAAGTGTTCCTGGAACTGGAGGAGAAATAATGGTCAAGCTGCTGATTAAGCGTCAGATCTCCGAGCTCATGTGGAGCCTATTTTACGACACGAAGAAGAAAAAAGCCCGCGCCCCGGGGGCCGACATAGGCTTTACCATACTTATAGCGGTTCTGATCATAGCCCTGGTGGGGGGCATGGTGGGGATAGTGGCCCGGGATCTTTGCGGCGTGCTCCTGGGGGCCGGGCTGGACTGGCTTTATTTTGTGATTTTAGGCAGCATGTCTCTGCTGGCGGGGGTGCTGGGCGGGGTATTTGCGGCTTATACCAGCTTGTATAAAGCCAGGGACAATGACCTGCTTTTGTCCCTGCCCATTCCGGAGCATTCCATTATTACCGCCCGGATCTTAACGGTGTATATTCTCACAGGGCTCTTTTCCGGTCTGGCCATTTTGCCTGCCCTGGGGATTTATTGGTGGCAGAAAAAGGCGGGGTCGGGAATGATTATAGGGGGGCTGATTTTTGCCCTGTGTCTTTCTCTTTTGGCCCTGGCCCTTTGTGCCCTGTTGGGCTACGGGGTGGCGCTGCTGGCCGGAAAGATGAAGAATAAAAGCCTTATTACCGTGCTCCTTTCCCTGGCCGGAGCGGGACTCTATCTTGCCGGCTACTACAAATTCAATTCAATGCTGGAAAGCCTTCTGACGGATCCGGCGGCCTTTGCCGGTCTGGAAAAGCTTCCGGGGCTGAAAGCCTTTGGTCTGGCGGGCACAGGGGCCGGGCTGCCTCTTTTGGGGCTGGGTCTTCTTACCCTGCTGCTGCTGGCCATGGTGCTGTTTGTACTGGTCCGCAGCTTCCGGCGGCTTATTTCCGCCTCTGCCAGCGTGGCCCGGGTTCGGTATAGGGAAAAGACTATCCGGAGCCGTTCGGTGCAAAAGGCCCTCTTAATAAAGGAACTGGCCCGTTTTACCACCAGCCCCGCTTATATGCTCAATTGCGCCATGGGTTCCCTCTTCCTGCTCTTCCTTTCCGGGAGCATCTTGCTTAAGGGAGGGGGACTGTTATCAGCCCTGGAGCAGGAGGCGGAAATCAGTATAAGTGCGGGCATGCTGGGGGCCCTGGCCTGCGCCGTGCTTTGTGGCCTGGCGGGATCCAATGATATCAGCGCCCCCTCAATTTCTCTGGAAGGAAAGAACCTTTGGCTCCTGCAATCCCTGCCGGTGGAGGGCTGGCAGGTTTTAAAGGCCAAGCTGGGACTGCATCTCCTGGTGACCCTGCCGCCCCTGTGGCTGGGGGCCCTGGCCTGCGCCCTGGTCATCAGACCTTCGGTACCGGAACTTGTTTTCCTTTTTCTGCTGCCTACTTTGGCGGTGCTGCTTTATGCTGCCTTCGGTTTGATGATAGGCCTTTTGCGGCCCAACCTAAGCTGGACCAATGAGATCGTGCCCATCAAACAATCCTTTTCCGTTTTTGTGGCCATGATGGTCAGCATGGCCTATGGGGTTTTGATGGGGGTCCTGTATTTACGGCTCGCTAAAAATCTGGCTCCCACCGTCTATTTGGGGATCGCCAGCCTGGTCACGGCCCTGCTGGCCGGATTGATTCTTTTCTGGCTCAAAAAGCGGGGCAGTGCCAGATTGGGGGAGTTGCCGTAAGAGCTTAAAAACAGGCCTGTCATCCTGAGCGCAGCGAAGGATCCCATCTCTTTCAGCCTACCCTTCGAATGATGGGATCCTTCGGCCTAAAGGCCACGGGGACCGAAATCCCGAGACCATCACAAAGCCGGCTCTGTCCTTACCTTCTGAAATCCGCAAGCTTATCTGTCAATATGAAGGAGCCGGGGGCCTCCCCAAAACAGGCAGCACCTTCCTCTTCATCCGGGCTGTAGGTATAGCGAATCACCCGGCAGGGCGCATAAAGACTGAAGGCAGAGGTGGCCGGGGAATATTTCACTTCTCCGATTTCCTCAATTTCCCAGCTGATTGCCCCCTCGTACAATTGATTCTGAGAGTCTATGAACAGCCTCCCCCCTACCGCACCGTCATATTTTTGCAGGATTTTGGCAGGAAAGGAATAGACCGCACTGGAAGTAAGGGGGACTTTATATTGGTATAAAACCGCCGTATATTTTTCCTGCACGCCCTCTGTCAGCAGTTCCGTGGGAATATCCATACTTTCGTGTGTCTGCGCATATTCAAAAACCTTTTCCAGCACGTCCTGTACTTCGCTATGTTGGCCGGCGGGATACCCCGCCTCTTCCGGCATGGGGCAGAAATAGGCAGATACATAGTAATAAACATTTCCGACCATCTGATGCATGATATCCTTCACCACCAGAATCTGTCCCTCCGGGGCCTTCAGCTCAGCCAAATGGGGAGCCTGCCAGGCGCTGCTATGCTGCTGATCCACCTGATATATCACTGCTGTATCGCATAGATAGCTGTCCTGCACCACATAGTAAGCGATGTTTCCCCAAGCACAGGCGGCCCGGATGCATCCTTCAGGCAAATCCGCCGTATGGCGCCACAGGAGCTTCCCCTGCCCATCCAGGGCCAGGATCTTTGCCTGCCGTCTGCCTTCCACTGTCCATTCCGTAAAGGCGCAAATGGTCCGATCTTCCGTGCAGTTCGCTGCCATCAGCTCCATCCAGCCCATTGGCCCGCCATCATGATACTGCCATAGCCGCCGTCCCTCCGTATCATAACGCTCCAGATAATATTTTATTGAATTGTCATTTTCCGGGCCCTCGTCCCGACAGCCAAACAGCAGGATCCCCTCCGGGCTGGGAAAGCTTTTATGAATCTCATAGGGCAACGCCGCTTTCCAGAGAATTCTTCCTTCCACCTGATAGGAAAGCACACCCTGGGTGTCGCCCTCTCCCTCCGGCTGCCTTCCCGAATTGGCCCCGGCGAAGAAGGCGCGATAGTCTTCCTTTCCTTCCAGACGCTGCCAATACAGACCGTCTGCCGCCACAGGGAGAAGCGATTCTGCCTGGGAATCGGAAAGAACGGTACGACGACTGGCCACCCATCTAAAAGAAGCAATCGGATCCGTGACATAGGAGCTTAGCAGGCCCTGCTGCAGCTTTTCCCAGCTGGCTTCCGCATCATCTGTCAGAACATATTCCTCGTAAAACAGCGGACGGGCAGGCGGCTTTGTCTCCCCTTCAAAATGCCGCAGATAGCGAAAGCTTACCTTGGCACCCTCTTCTACCTCCCGGGTATGGCTGGCCCGGGTGGTCTGGTGATAGGAGCTGCCGTCAAAGCTTAAATGGGACAGAAAGGCCCAGGGAGACTGAGGGAGTTCCTCCAAGAACAGCTTTACGCCGTAGCGCTGCCCCACCATATCATAGTAGCTGAGAATCAGTACCTGGCCCACTTCGCCTTTCAGGCTGTTCTCATAAAAAGCATCCAGGAGTTCCCGGTTAATCCAGTGGTCGTCCTTCACCACCACCATGTCTTTCCGGGCCAGGGCCTGTTCCAGGGCAGTTCGGGCCGTTTCGCCCAAACCAAAGCCTTCCCAAAGGGCCTGGGCTTCAGGGTCGGAAATCGTCTTCGTCACGGGGGCCTCCTTCGTCATATTGCTTTTCTGCGCTTCATTTTCTCCGCAGGCGGAAAGGCATAAAAGGCCCAGCAGAATCAGCCATAAACATGTTCTTTTCATGAGATATCCTCCCTTGGAATCTGTCGGCAGTCATCTTATTCTATCATATGTATTCTGAATCCGTTAAGCAGTTTTATTCTTTACCATTTTGAATCAATACTTTTTTACAGAATAGCAAATTGGGTGAGAAAGATAAAGGGCCTCTCAGGGGTCACTCCGGCACATGGGCGGTGGTGGCTGTGACGGTAGCCTGGAGGTCCGGCACATAAGCCCGGGCCCGGGTTTCCCCGCCCCTCCACTGTTCACCGAGCTGTTTGCCGGATCAATTCCACGCATTCCCTGCGGAAATCATCCTCCGCCAGCTTCTCCATCTGCCTGATCAGGCTGTCATAATCACTGCTTCCTTTATACTCCGAATCCCTCAGCAGCATGCCCCACTGGGCCAGGCCGGCGGCCCAGCTCAGGTTGTAAGAGGCCTTGGCCCGGTAGGCATTCCGGGTCAGGGGATAGGTCAGCAGGGTGGAGATATCCCCCTCTGGCTCCTTGTAACGGATATTCAAAGTCAGCCATTCATCGGAAAAGCTGCCCCCGGGAGTGGTATCCTGATACTTGCTCTCTACCTCGGGAATCTCAAAATCAGCCCCCACAGGGATAATCTCATACAGAGCCGTCACCTGATGGCCAGCGCCGATTTCACCCCCGTCCTTGGTATCGTCCGCAAAATCCTCCGCCGCCATTACCCGGTTTTCGTAGCCGATGAGCCGGTAGCCCTTTACCAGGGCGGGATTGAATTCCACCTGGAGCTTCACATCCTTGGCCACGGTAAAGAGAGTGCCCCCGGCCTCCTCCACCAGCACCTTCCGGGCCTCGGCAATATCGTCTATGTAATAATAATTGCCGTTGCCGTTATCTGCCATGGCTTCCATTTTGTTGTCCTTATAATTCCCCATGCCGTAGCCCAGCACGGAAAGATAAATGCCGCTTTTGGCCTCTTCCTTCACGAAACGGGTCAGCTCCGCCTCCGAGGTGATGCCCACGTTAAAATCCCCGTCAGTGGCCAGGATGATGCGGTTATTGCCCCCGGGGATGCAATGCTTTTTGGCCGCTTCATAAGCCATTTTCAGGGCCTGCTGACCGTTGGTGGAGCCCCCGGCCTGGAGTTCTTCCAGGGCTCCCATGATCCGGGCAGTCTGGTCGCCGCTGACCCCGTCCAGCACCAGCTTTTCGCCGCTGGAATAGGTGATAATGGTAACCCGGTCTTTGGCGGACAGGTTTTCCGCCAGAGTCATAAAGGAGCGCTGGGCCAGGGCCAGCTTGTTGGGGCTGGACATGGAGCCGGATACATCGATCAGGAAAACCAGATTGGAGGGAGGCAGGGCCTCCGCCTCCAGCTTTTC
>CACZSB010000141.1 GCA_902783765.1 uncultured Lachnospiraceae bacterium | reverse complement strand
GTGGGGTTCACCGCCTTGTCCGTGGAGATCAGCACAAAGCGCTGGCAGCCGTGGACCAGGGCCGCATAGGCCGTTTTGTAGGTGCCGAAGGTGTTGTTTTTGATGGCCTCGCAGGGGGCGTCCTCCATCAGGGGCACATGCTTATGGGCCGCCGCATGGTAGACAATCTGGGGCCGGTAGGTCTTGAACAGGTCAAATACCTTGCGGCTGTCCCGCACGGAGCCGATCACCACCTTCAGATCCAGCTCCGGATGCTCCCTTCTTAGCTCCTGTTGTATATCATATGCGTTATTCTCGTAAATTTCAAACAAAATCAGCATGCCCGGCCGATGTTTTGCGATCTGCCGGCATAATTCGCTACCGATGGAGCCGCCGCCCCCGGTCACCAGCACTCGTTTTCCCTGGATCATTTGGAAAACCTCCTCCAGATCTGCCTGGATGGGCTCCCGTCCCAAAAGGTCCTCCATGGTCACATTGCGCAGGGAAAGGGTGGAGACGCTGTCCCCGTCCCGGTAGATCTGGGGCAGCTGCTTTAGGGCGCAGCCCGTTTCCTTGCAAATATCCAGAATATCCCGGCGGTCCGCCCCGCTGACGCTGGGAATGGCAAAAAAGATCTTGTTGATGCGCTGCTTTTCCGCGGCTTCCCGGATCACATCCCGGCCGCCCACCACCGGCACCCCGTCAATATAGCGGCCCCACTTGTTGGGATTATCGTCAATCAGGCAGACCACCTTGGCCCGCCGGTCCCCTCCGTGGTTGATATCCCGCAGGATCATCTGGCCTGCGGAGCCGGCGCCGATCAGCATCACCCGCTCCAGAGGGCCGGATTCCTGCTGACTGCGGCGGATTAGGGTAACAAAACGGTAGGAAAAGCGGATCCCCAGCAGGAATATGAACTGCAGAACTGCCCCCAGCGCATAGTAGGAAAGAGGCATGCGGAGAATCAGCAGGGTGATCAAAAGTGCATGAAGAACCGAGGCCAGCAGGGAGACCCCCAGGGTCAGGAATAATTCCACATAACTGGCAAAGCGCCAGATGCTTCGATAGAGCCGGGTAAAAAAGAACAGTACCAGGCAGCCCAGGGCATACCAGGTGATAAATTGCTTGTAGGCATTCAGATATTCTTCCGGAATGGCGGAAAAGTGAAAATCAAAACGGAGCCACAGCGCCAGAAAATAGGCGGCATGGATGGCCACAAAGTCCAGAAGCATCATAAGGCCGGAGATCAGATGCCAATGCTCCAGAGGTTTTTTACAGATGCGCCTGCATCCCTTTTCTTTTAATTCGCTCATGGACTGACCCTTTCTCCGTTATAAAGCCGGCGGATCAGGGATCTGGCATAATTCACCGACTCCTGATCGGGCCACATGACATAGGCGTTGAAGCCCAGGGCGGGAGAGTATTCGGAGGAGCCCCGGCCCCCCACATTGTAGCTGACAACATTCCAGCCTCCGCTCAGCAAGGAAGCTGCTGCGGAAGAAATGGTGTCGTAGGGCATACTGGTTTCGAAGGCGCCTCCCAAAGAGCTTAAAAGAGTACTGAGATTGGAGGACATGGCCTTATAAAGCACTGCCTTAATAACCTCCATTTGGTGGGTTCCCCGGATGGCATCGCCACCCCCGAAGGCGTAGCGTTCCCGGGCAAATGCCAGGGCCTGCGTACCGCTCATATGCTGCGTTCCCTTACTGAAGCTGAAGCCTTGTGCCGAAAAAGCCCGGTCCACATAAACATCCACGCCGCCCATGGCGTCAATGATGCGAACGAAGCCCTTGAAATCCATGCGGAAATAGTAATTGCTCTTGACGCCATAGAGCATGCGCAGGGTCTCCATGAGAGCGCTCACGCCGCCCCAGCCGTTGTGGGTCAGCTTGTCCCGCTGGCCGGTATTGGCAAAATAAACATAATAATCCCGGGGGGTGCTGATCAACAGAACCTGCTTGGAATTCATGTTCACCACCGCCAGAATATTCACATCGCTTAAGGACTTGGACACCAGCCCCCGCCGGGAGTCGATACCCTGGATGTAAATGGTAAAGATGCGGCTTTCATCCGTGCTTTCAATGGCGGGAGCCCAAACCGGTCCATCCGGAAGCTCATTCTCGTCTTGCTCCGGTTCTGTTTCTGTGGGGGTGGTGGCCTCGCTTTCTTTCGCTGTCGTGCCAATAATCACATAGCGGCCGCTGGTCCGGGGTACCGTGCTGCTGGCGTGGTGGGGGCTGACGGTCTCTTTTTCCACATGATAGGCACTGATTTGCCGCAGCAGGGTATGCAGATCTCCCCGATCCTCCAGCATTTCAGCAGCCATTTCTAATACATCTGCCTCCAGAACTGCGGCCCGGACTTCTCCCTCCAGCAGACCCCGCAGAGCAGGGATAAAGCCGTCATATTCCTTAATCAGAAGATGGGTTTCCAGTTCCGTGGCGATTTCGTTCAGGGTTTTATCGGTTTCGTCCCGATTGTTGCTGCGCTCGATGCCGAAGGCGTCGCTTTCCAGCGCATCCAGTGCCTGGGCGGGATCATCCTGCCGTACAAAAACCGCCAGTTGGACCTGCTTGGCTTCCGTGGTTTCCACAATCAGTTCCTGCACGGTGTTGTAGAGTTTATCCACCAGACCGGTGCCGTAGGTCAGCCCCCCCGCTATGATAAGGGCCAGCAGAGTGCCCACAGAAAAGCGGATAAGCTTGGCGGAATTGCGGCACAGAAACCAAACCAGCACCCCTGCAATTACCAGGGCGGCACCAATCAGGGCCATATATTTGCCGGGGAGCATGCCCAGACGCATCAGCCGTACGAAAAACCACAGCTCTAAAACCAGAAACAGGGTGGATATGGCGGCGCCGGGCAGCGGACTTCCCTTGGATTTTTTTCTTGTTATGCGTTTCCGTCCGATTTCCTTCCTGGTGGTGGAGGAGCGGACGCGGGTGTTTTTGGTCATAATCAGGACACTCCTGAAAACATTCTTTTTATGTGTTTGCAACATAAAATCACCCTAAAAATGGGCAATTTACAGTATAGCATCCGCACCCCTAAATTACAAGGGATTTTTCCGCCGGGGCAGGGGCCCTCTCTTCCTGAAAAAGCTCCCTTTCGGGCCGGCGAAGGGCTTTTCATGATTTCTGAAATAAAGCTTGTAAAACCCTATTTTTTTGTGATAAACTAAACCGGATATACCGTTTGAGTAAATATCTTTAAGGAAGCACTGGTTTGATTTCGTGTGTTTCGTAACAATAATCGCTTTCCTTATTTGAGAAACAGAAAGCAGGAGAAGCTTATGGAAAACCTTGTGATCCAGGCCATTCTGGCCGGAGAAGCCCAGGCGGATCTTGAGCTCAAAGCCGCCGGGGAAAAAGCCTTATCTTTAAAGGAGGCGGCCCGGGAAAGGGCGATAGCTCTAAAAGAAGAGGCCCTGCAGCAGGTCAAGACCCTGCTGGAAGAGGGGAAAAAGGCCGCCCGCCGGAAAGAGGAAGAGGCCTTGCTGCAATGT
The DNA here is from genome assembly GCA_902783765.1 of uncultured Lachnospiraceae bacterium. Taxonomy (GTDB): domain Bacteria; phylum Bacillota; class Clostridia; order Lachnospirales; family Lachnospiraceae; genus UBA6987. The sequence continues at coordinate 8,572 of CACZSB010000141.1, read as the reverse complement.
GACCGGGAGGCCCAAATGGCAGGGGAGACCCTGCGGGCGGAGGCCGACGGCAAAAAGGCCCTGGCGGCGGAAGCGGTGCTTTATTTATTAAGCAGAAAAGAGGAAGCATAATGTCCGTAGTTCCCATGCGGAAAATTCTTATAGCCGGAACTGCCGGGGAACGGGAGGCTCTTTTAAAGCAGCTGCAGCAGGGGCGGTGTTTTCATTTAAGCGAAAGCCCGGCCCAGGCCCCGGGAATCCCCGATGTGAAGGAATCCCTGTCCCGGGCGGAAAAGCGGGCCCAGCTGGCGGATAACGCCTTAAAGATTTTGGGGGAATATGCTCCGGAAGATGCAGGCCTGTTTGCCTCCCTGCAGGGGGGGCAGTCTCTGTCGGCGGCGGGCTGGGAGGAAAAGGCTGCGGGCCTAAAGCGAAGCGCCGCCCTGGCGGAATCCATTTTGGAGAAAAGTAAACAAATCGGCGAGGCCTCGGCCCGGGGCGCCCGCTGCGATCTGCTCATGGAAAGTCTGGCCCCCTGGCAGGGGCTGGATATGCCCCTGGATCTTACGGAGACCGCCCGCTGCCGGGTGCTCATTGGGGCCCTGCCCGGCATCTGGAGCGAGGAAACCCTTCGGAGCCTCCTTTCGGAGGCCGAACCGGAGGGAAATTATGGCCTGGAGCTTTTGCAGGGGGACAAGACCCAAACCCCCCTGGTGCTGATCTGCCTGAAGGAAAAGGGGCCTGCCATAGAGGAGGCCCTGCGGAAAAAAGGCTTTGCCCGGCCGATCATTAGCAGCGATAAGACCCCGGAAGAGGCCCGGGAGGATCTGGCCTTCGAAAAGGCCTCCGCCGTGGCGGAGGAGGAAGAGTTAAAGGCCGCCATTCGCAGCCTGAAAAAGGAACGGGAGAATCTCCAGTTTTTATATGACGAAAGCCTTTTGGAGGCGGACCGCCTGCGGGCCCTAAGCCGCACCGGAGAGGGGCGCCGCAGCTTTTTCATGTCCGGCTATGTGCCCGCCGCCCGGGCGGAGAGCCTCAAGGAAGAATTGGAGAGGAACTTCACCGTCCAGGTGGAATTATGCGAGCCCGAGGCGGGTGAGGATCCCCCCGTGCTGCTGAAAAATAATGCCTTTGCCGCGCCCACGGAAAGCGTGGTGGAATCCTATGGTCTCCCCGGCAGCGGGGAGGTGGATCCCACCGGAATCATGGCCATATTTTATTATTTCCTTTTCGGTTTGATGCTGTCGGATGCGGGCTACGGCCTGATTATGGTCATCGGCTGCGCCATTGCCCTGAAAAAGTTTCCTAAAATGAGCCAGGGCCTTAAAAAGACCATGACCATGTTCTTTTGGTGCGGCGTTTCCACCACTATCTGGGGTTTCCTCTTCGGCGGTTTCTTCGGAGACGCGGTGGATGTGATTGCCCATACCTTCTTCGGGGTGGCGCCGGAGGTAACGGTCTTAAAGCCCCTTTGGTTCGCGCCCTTGGACAATCCCATGCGCCTTCTGGTTTTCAGCTTTGCCTTCGGTGTGGCCCATCTGTTTGTGGGACTGGGTCTCAAGGGATATCAGCTCTTAAAGCAGGGCAAAGTCATGGATTTTATCAGCGGAGTTTTGGCCTGGTACTGTCTGCTCATTGGCCTGATTCTGATGCTGCTGCCTTCGGATATTTTTACCTCCATCGCCGGCAGCCCCATCGCTCTGCCGGGATGGCTCGTTAGCGCCGGCAAGATTCTGGCCATCATCGGCGCCCTGGGGCTCCTCTTCTTTGCCGCCTGGGACCGGAAGAATATGGGCCTGAGGCTGGCTTTGGGAGCCTATGAGCTGTACGGCGTCACCAGTTGGCTGTCGGATATCCTGTCCTATTCCCGTTTGCTGGCCCTGGGTTTGGCCACCGGCGTTATTGCCTCGGTAATCAATGCCATGGCTGCCATGAGGGGAAAGAGCATCTTCGGCATAATCATTTTCATTCTGATCTTCCTGCTGGGCCATGTGCTGAACATGGCTATCAATCTGCTGGGAGCCTATGTTCATACCAACCGTCTCCAGTATGTGGAGTTTTTCGGCAAGTTCTATGACGGGGGCGGGGAGGAATATATCCCCCTGACCACCGATAACACCAAATATTATCATATGGAGGAATCTAACAATGGGTAATGTATTGATAGCCTCAGCCACCGAAGTCGCGGAAACTGTCAATGTCCTGACCGATCAGATGGGGGTGGTTTACGCCCTGATCGGTGTAGCCCTGGCTACCCTGCTGGCCGGTATCGGCTCCGCCATCGGCGTGGGCATGGGCGGCCGGGCCGCCGCCGGGGTGCTGTCGGAAAAGCCGGAGCTTTTCGCCAAGGTGCTGATCCTGCAGCTGCTGCCCGGCACCCAGGGTATTTACGGTCTGCTGGTGGCTTTCGTGGCTTTAGGCAAGATTGGCATTTTAGGCGGCACCCGCCCCGATGCCCAGACTGGTCTTTTATATTTGGCCGCCTGTCTGCCCATCGCAGTGGTGGGTCTTATGTCCGCCATTCATCAGGGCAAGACCTCCGTGGCCTCCATCGGTCTTTTAGGCAAGAATCCCAAGACCTTCGGCAAAGCTATGCTGCTGCCCGCCATGGTGGAAACCTACGCCATTTTGGCGCTGCTGGTATCGATCCTGACGGTAGCCCAGCTCTAAACCATTAAGGAGCTCCCATGACCGGAACCGAAAAGATTTTAAAACATATTGAGGACGAGACCCAGGCTCAGACCGCTGCCCTTTTGCAGGAGGCCCGGGCCCGGGAGGCAGAGATCCTTTCCGCGGCGGAAAAAGAGGCGGCCCAGATCATAAACGAGGGACAGAAAAAGGCGGAGCTTCAGGAAAAAGAAGAGGCTCGGCGCCTGGAGACGGCCCTGGCTGCCCGCCACCGCCGGGCCCTGCTTAAGGTAAGGGGCGAGCTGGTTCAGGAAAGCCTGGATCTGGCCTACGAGCGCCTAAAGGACCTGCCCCGGGAGGAGTATTTTGCCTTTCTTTACCAGCAATTGGAAAAGCAGGCGGGCCCCGGAGAGGGGGTCCTGCAGCTGAATGATCGGGATTTGGACCGGCTCCCCGGGGATTTTGTTGAAAAGATCCGGGCCCTGGCGGCCAAGAAAGGGGGCAGTCTGATGCTTTCCCACGATCCCGCGGATATCGACGGCGGTTTTCTTTTAAGCTACGGCGGTATACTGGAAAACGGCTCCCTGAGGGCTATTTTCGAAGCCCGGGCCGATGAATTAAAGGATGCCGTCTGCGCTGTTTTATTTGCCCAGGAACAGGACGCTCCATGAAGGATTACATTTACGAGGATGCCCGGATCCGCCTGCGGGAAAACGACCTGCTCAGCGGAAACGATTACGAACAGCTGCTGGCCGAGCCGGATTACGCATCGGCCCTGACCTTCCTGCGGGATAAGGGCTGGGGAGACCCCTCCGCCGCCCAAAGCGGGGAGGAAATGCTGCGCAGCGAGGAAAAGAAGGCCTGGGATCTTATGGAGGAGCTGATTCCCGGCTCCACCCTGCTGGATACCCTGCGGCTGAGCCGGGATTATCACAATCTCAAAGCCGCCATCAAACAGTTTTACACCGATTCACCCCTGTCCCCGGAACGGCTCTACCAGGAGGGGGGCACCCTGCCCCTGGCCCTTATTCGCCGGGCGGTGGAGGAGCAGGATTTTGATCCCCTGCCGGAGGCCATGCAGGGGGCGGCCCGGGAGGCCACGGAGGTATTGGCCCGGACGGGAGACGGCCAGCTTTGCGATATTATTCTGGACAAGGCGGCCCTGGAGGCCCTGCTGGAGGCAGGGGAAAAGGCCCCGGATCCGGTGCTTCGGGAATACGCCCAGGTGAGGATGGCCGCTGCCAATATCCGCACCGCTTTGCGGGGGGCCGCAGGCGGCCGGAATCTGGAGGAGATCCAGGCCATGCTGGTGGATATGCCGGAGCTAAGCAGCCATGCCCTGGCGGAAAGCGCCCTGGGGGGCCGTCAGGCGGTGGCGGATTATTTGAGCACCGGCGCCTTTTGGGTCCTTTCCGAGGCATTACGGCGCTCCATGAGTGCCTTTGAATGCGCCTGCGACAATTTATTGATAGAGCGGATCCGGCCCCAGCGTAATGAGTCGGAAAAGCCGGGCCCCCTGGCGGCCTATGTGATCGCCCGGGAATGCGAAATCAAATCCGTGAGGCTGCTCCTTTCCGGCAAACTGAACCATTTGCCGGAGGCGCTTCTGAGGGAAAATATAAGGGACAGTTATGCTTAATATTGCGGTAATGGGAGATTATGACAGCATTTACGGCTTTGCGGCCCTGGGGGTGAAAACCTGCCCGGTGACGGATCCCCTGGAGGGGGAAAAGCTGATCAAAAGGCTCTGGGAGGAGGGCTTTGGGGTGATTTATATCACCGAGGCTCTGGCTTCCAAAATGCCTGAGACCCTGGCCCGCTACGAAGGGAGCCTCCTGCCGGCTCTGATCCCCATCCCAGGGGTGGCCGGCAACACGGGCATCGGCATGAATCAGGTGAGAAAATCCGTGGAACGGGCTGTGGGCTCCGATATCATATTCAAGGAAGATTAAGAGAAAGGTTAAAGACCATATGAGCAAGGGTATCATCAAAAAAGTGGCCGGCCCCCTGGTGGTGGCCACCGGCATGCGGGACGCCAATATGTTCGATGTGGTCCGGGTTTCCGAACGCCGGCTCATCGGCGAGATCATTGAGATGCACGGAGACGAGGCATCCGTTCAGGTCTATGAGGAGACTTCCGGCTTAGGGCCCGGGGCCCCGGTGGAATCCACGGGCATGCCCCTTAGCGTGGAGCTGGGGCCGGGTCTGATCCAAAGCATTTACGACGGAATCCAACGGCCTCTGGACGACATTTTATCTGCTACCGGAAGCAATCTGCTGACCCGGGGCGTGGAGGTGCCCTCCCTAAAGCGCCATATCAAATGGCATTTCACCCCCCTTCTGGCGGAAGGGGATGAGGTGGAGGAAGGGGATGTGATCGGCACGGTGCAGGAGACTGCCGTGGTGCTCCATAAAATCATGGTACCCCCGGGGATTTCCGGCCGGATCAAGGAAATCCGGGAGGGTGATTTTACCGTCACCGACCAGGTCTGCCTTTTAGAGACGGAGGCCGGCGAGCGGCCCCTGACCCTGATGCAGAAATGGCCAGTGCGAAAGGGTCGTCCCTATAAAAAGAAAATGTCCCCCACCCAGCCCCTGATCACGGGTCAGCGGGTGGTGGATACCATGTTCCCCATTGCCAAGGGGGGCGTGGCGGCGGTGCCCGGCCCCTTCGGCTCCGGCAAGACCGTGATCCAGCATCAGCTGGCCAAATGGGCCGATGCTGATATTGTGGTCTATATCGGCTGCGGGGAACGGGGCAACGAAATGACCGATGTGCTGAACGAATTCCCGGAACTGAAGGACCCCAAGACCGGCCGTTCCCTGATGGAACGGACGGTGCTGATTGCCAACACCTCCGATATGCCCGTGGCGGCCCGGGAAGCCTCCATTTATACGGGGATCACCGTGGCGGAATATTTCCGGGATATGGGCTATTCCGTGGCCCTGATGGCAGACTCCACCTCCCGCTGGGCGGAGGCCCTTCGGGAAATGAGCGGCCGGCTCCAGGAAATGCCCGGAGAAGAGGGCTATCCCGCCTATTTGGGTTCCCGGCTGGCCCAGTTCTATGAACGGGCGGGCATGGTGGAAACCCTGGGCCGGGAAGGCCGCACAGGAGCCCTTTCCGTTATCGGTGCCGTTTCCCCGGCCGGGGGCGACATTTCCGAGCCCGTTTCCCAGGCCACCCTGCGGATCGTAAAGGTTTTCTGGAGTCTGGATTCCGCCCTGGCCTACCGGCGGCACTTTCCCGCCATTAACTGGCTTACCAGCTATTCCCTGTATCTGGACAATATGGAAGACTGGTTCAACGGAAATGTTTACGGAGACTGGATGGAATGCCGCAATCGGCTCATGCGCCTGCTTCAGGAGGAAAGCGAGCTTCAGGAAATCGTGCAGCTGGTGGGTATGGACGCCCTATCCGCCCCCGAGCGCCTGAAATTAGAGGCGGCCCGGTCCATTCGGGAGGACTTTCTGCATCAGAACTCCTTCCATGAAATTGATACCTACACCTCTTTAGAGAAGCAATACCGCATGATGCAGCTGGTGCTGGCTTATTATGACGAAGCCGCCGCCGCCCTTGCCAAAGGGGCGGATATTGAGGCCCTAGTGGGTCTGGCCGTCCGGGAGGAAATCGGCCGCTACAAATACACCCCCGAAGGAGCGGTTTCCGCTGCCTACGAAGAGGTACGGGGCGCTCTGAAAGCGGAGCTGGATGCCCTGCTGCGGAAGGAGGATGAATAATGCCTAAGGAATATCGCACCATAGAAGAAGTGGCCGGCCCCCTGATGCTGGTGAAAGGCGTGGAGGGCGTCTCCTATGACGAGCTGGGAGAAATCGAGCTGGCAAACGGTGAAAAACGCCGCTGCAAGGTGCTGGAAATCAACGGGGGCAATGCCCTGGTGCAGCTTTTCGAATCCTCCACCGGTCTGAACCTGGACAGCAGCAAGGTTCGTTTCCTGGGCCGCAGCATGGAGCTGGGGGTTTCCGAGGATATGCTGGGCCGGGTCTTTGACGGGCTGGGCCGTCCCATTGACGACGGGCCGGAGATTCTGCCTGAGGCCCGCAATGATATTAACGGTCTGCCTATGAATCCCGCCGCCCGAGCCTATCCCCAGGAGTTTATTCAGACGGGAGTTTCCGCCATTGACGGCTTAAATACCCTGGTTCGGGGCCAAAAGCTGCCCATCTTTTCCGCTTCCGGCCTGCCCCATGCCCAGCTGGCGGCCCAGATCGCCCGCCAGGCCAAGGTTCGGGGCACCTCCGAGCCCTTTGCGGTGGTGTTCGCCGCCATGGGTATTACCTTTGAAGAATCCAACTTCTTTGTGGAAAGCTTCCGCCAGTCCGGGGCCATTGAACGGACGGTGCTCTTTATCAATCTGGCCAACGACCCGGCGGTGGAGCGGATCGCCACCCCCCGGATGGCCCTTACCGCCGCGGAATATCTGGCCTTCGAGAAAAACATGCATGTGCTGGTGATCCTTACGGATATCACCAACTATGCCGATGCCCTTCGGGAGGTATCCGCCGCCCGGAAGGAGGTCCCCGGCCGCCGGGGCTACCCGGGTTACATGTATACGGACCTAGCCTCCCTGTACGAACGCGCCGGCCGGCAGCGGGAAAAGAACGGATCCATCACCATGATTCCCATCCTTTCCATGCCCGAGGACGACAAGACCCATCCCATCCCGGACCTGACGGGCTATATCACCGAGGGACAGATCATCCTGAGCCGGGATCTCCACCGGAAAAATGTGGTGCCCCCCATCGATGTGCTGCCCAGCCTGTCCCGCCTTAAAGATAAGGGTATTGGGGAGGGCAAGACCCGGGCGGATCACTCCAATGTACTGAACCAGCTGTTTGCCGCCTATGCCCGGGGCAAGGAGGCCAAGGAGCTGATGGTGGTGCTGGGGGAAGCGGCCCTTACCGCCATGGATAAAAAGTATGCCGCCTTTGCGGATGCCTTCGAAACCCGCTATGTGTCCCAGGGCTATCAGACGGACCGGAGCATTGAGGAAACCTTGTCCATCGGCTGGGAGCTTTTGCGGATGCTGCCCCGGACGGAATTAAAGCGTATCGACGAGAAGTATCTGGATTTGTACTACGAAGCTTAGGCAGTGTCATCCTGAGCGAAGCAAAGTATCCCATGGGCGGGATATCAGTCGCCCTCACCCGCCTCACTTTGTTCGGCACCCTCTCCCTCGTCAGGGAGAGGGCAAGAAGAAAGAAGAAAACAAGGAAGAGTCATATGGCATCCTCACAGATCATCCCCACCCGCATGGAGCTGGGCCGCCAGAAAAAGCGCCTGGCCACCGCCACCCGGGGACACAAATTACTAAAGGACAAGCGGGACGAGCTCATGCGCCAGTTCCTGGAATTGGTGCGGGAAAACAAAGCCCTCCGGGAAAAAGTGGAAGAGAAGCTGGCACGGGCCAACGGCAATTTTGTACTGGCCCGGGCGGCCAGCTCCGATGCGGTGCTCAACACCGCCCTCATGGCCCCCAAACAGCAGATCTACCTGGAAATGAGCCTTCGGAATGTGATGAGCGTGGAGGTGCCCCAGTTCGAAAAAAAGACCCGCACGGAGAATCAGGGGGATATTTACAGTTACGGCTATGCCTTTACGCCCCCCCAGCTGGACGATGCGGTGCAGTCCTTAGAGGAGGTGCTGCCGGATCTGCTGCGGCTGGCGGAGGTGGAAAAGACCTGCCGCCTTATGGCCTCGGAAATCGAAAAGACCCGGCGGCGGGTGAATGCTCTGGAGCATGTGATGATCCCCGACGCCCAGGGAAAGATTAAGTATATCACCATGAAGCTGGATGAAAATGAACGATCCACCCAGGTGCGGCTCATGAAGATCCAGGACATGATGGTGGCGGAAAACATAGCAAAAGCACAAAAAAAGGAGGCCTGAGCGGCCTCCTTTTTCCTGCCAAACCCTTTATTACACACTCTCCTTCACCCATTG
>CACZSB010000140.1 GCA_902783765.1 uncultured Lachnospiraceae bacterium | reverse complement strand
TTATCACAGATGATAGCAATCTCATTCATAAAAGCAATATTAATATCCCTCTGGCTGTTTTCCACCACCTTCACCGCTTCGGCGGTTTTGATATTTGAAACCAGGAAGGTGCCGGCCTTAATGACAATATCATATACCTTCTGAATCTCCCGGGCAGATTCGTCATCCATGCCCGAGACCACCTTGCGGATGGATGTCAGAGTATGCACCCTGTCCCCAGGATTAATTCGTTCCGGGCTGTATCCTATTTTCCAATCCACCCCGCATTTTAGGCCGGATTCCTTTTCAATAATCGGCACGCAAATATCCTCAGTGACACCGGGGTAGACCGTGGACTCAAATACCACGATGGAGCCGGGAGAAAGATTTTGCCCCACGGTGCGGGATGCGCCCTCCACCGGTCTTAGATCCGGACTGTTGTCGTCCCGAACCGGAGTCGGCACGGCCACCACAATAAATCTGGCCTCCTTAAGCCGGGTGGGGTCCGCCGTAAATTCCACACTGGTATTTTTAATGGCCTCTCCCACTTCATTGGTGGCATCAATGCCGTTTTTGTATTCCTCGACCCGTTTTTTATTGATATCAAAGCCAATCACCTTCACATGCTTGGCAAATTCCACGGCAATGGGCATGCCCACATAGCCCAGCCCCACCAGGGCCAGTTTTTCGCTGCCGGAAATCAAACCAGAATATATGTTGTTAAAAACCATCTATTTTCTCCCTTTTCCCTTTATTGTCCTGGGGTCCTTATTTCTCCAGCAGAGCCTGGCAGACCCTGTCCACATCCTCTTGCTTCATGTAGGGATGCATCGGCAAACTTAAGACTCGATTGGTAGCCTCCAGGGTGTTGGGATAAAGTGCATCCTTCAGGCCCATCCATTTATAGGCCTCCTGCTGGTGCAGCCCCCGGGGATAATAAACCATGGAAGGAATCCCTTGCTCCTTCAAATGCTTTTGCATGGCATCCCGTTCCTCTCTGTTTTTAAGGAGAATCGTATATTGCGCCCAGCTGGAGAGAAAGCCCGCCGGCACCTTAGGCGTTACAAAATGCTCCGCCAGCCTTCCGGTATACCACGCCGCCACACGATTCACATCATCTAATTCATGCTCCACAAAAGCCTTGAATTTAGGGAGCAATATGGCAGCCTGCAAGGTATCCAGCCGGCTGTTCATCCCAATCTCCCGGTTGTCATATTTATCCACGGGAGATTTCCCCTGGGCCCGAAGGCTCCTTAAGCGGGCATCTTCCTCTGCATCATCCGTAAAAATGGCCCCACCGTCTCCGTAGCAGCCCAGGGGTTTTGCCGGGAAAAAGGAGGTGGTGGACATATCCCCAAAGGAGCAGGCCCTCTTGCCCTTAATATTGCCGCCAAAGCCCTGGGCCCCATCCTCCAGCACTTTTAAGCCATATTTTTCCGCAATGGGAAGGATCTTGCCATAGTCCGCCGGCTGGCCGAACAAATCCACGGGTACGATCACCTTTGGGATAAGCTTCCCCTCCTCCAGGGTCCGGATAATGGCTTTTTCCAAAGCCTCCGGGGAGATATTGAAGGTATCAAGGTCAATATCCACCAGCACCGGGGTCGCCCCGAGAATGGAGGCGGATCCGGCAGAGGCAAAATAGGTAAAGTCCGAGGTGAAAACCGCATCCCCGGGCCCAATGCCCCAAACCATAAGCGCCAGCTGCAAGGCATCCGTTCCGTTGCCGCAGGCCACGCAATATTTGCGGCCCACATATTCTGCCAGTTTGTTTTCCAATTCACTTACCGGCTTCCCTAAAATAAAGTCCGAGCTTTCAATAACGGACAAAATGCCGGCGTCGATATCCTTCTTCAGAACCTGATACTGTGCGCCTAAATCCCTGAATTTCATTTATTTGACCTCCTCCAAACCAGCTTCGCCCTGCTTGTATCTGCGTCCGCATTTTTCACAGCTATATGCCTCGTTCAATAATTCTCCGCATTCGCAGGCCCAACCTCTGACCCGGGCCGGAACCCCCAGCATCAATGCATGGGCCGGAACATGGCTGGTAACCACCGCACCGGCACCGATCAGGGCCCATTTCCCGATTCTGTGGCCGCAGACGATGGTGGCATTGGCGCCGATGGAAGCCCCCTCCTCCACAATCGTTTTCTTATACCCTGCGTGCCCCTTTGGATACTTCGCCCGCGGTGTCAAATCATTCGTAAAAACGCAGGACGGGCCGCAAAAAACATAATCCTCCAGCTCCACGCCCTCATAAAGAGACACATTGTTCTGGACCTTTACGCCATTTCCCACAATCACATTATTGGAAACATTCACATTCTGACCAAAGGAGCATTTCTCCCCGATTCTGGCTCCGGATTGTATATGACAAAAATGCCATATTTTTGTCCCTGCCCCTATTACAACATCATCATCCACAATGCTTGTGGGATGCACATAATAATCTCCCATCAATCAAATCTCCCTTCAAAGTCCGTTGATGCCACATTTTCCAGGGGCAATTTCACCGGCTTTCCCGTGGCGGCGGATTGATAAATGGCCAGAATCATTTCTACAGCATTCCGGCCCGCCACCGCGTCAATATAGGGCGTTCTGTCCTTTTCGATGGCATCGATCACATCGGCATAGAGGCTGGTATGGCCATTGCCGTAAACATTGCTGGTGGCTTCCTTTAAATCCTTATTGGCCTGATCCTCTTCGGTTTCGTCTGTGAAATTCCATACATCGATATTATTGGTGGAGGTGCCGCCAATTTTAACCGTGCCCTTTTCGCCGAACAGATACAGAGTCTCCTCCAGGTTCTTGGGATAAACATTCACCGTGCCTTCAATGGTGCCCAGGGCGCCATTTTTGAACTTTACAACTGCCATGCCTATGTCTTCGCATTCCAGATAATCGTGGAATTGCTGTTTCGTGACACCGTAAACCTCTTCCACCTCATCTCCCATCATCCAGCGAAGCAAATCGATGCCGTGAATGCACTGATTAAACAGGCAGCCACCGTCCGAAGCCCATTTGCCACGCCAGGGGGCCTGATCATAATACTCTTTTCCTCTGTTCCAGCGGACATTGATAGAGCCGTGGGAGATCCGTCCGAACCGCCCCGCCTCCAGGGCCCGGCGCATTTTTTGAATGGCGATATTAAAACGGTTCTGATGACAAACAGCCACTTTAACATCCTTTTCCCGGCTGCGGCGAATAATTTCGTCTGCATCCTGCATGGACATGGCCATGGGCTTTTCGACAATAAGATTCACACCCTGGTCAATACAATAAAGGGCAATCTCCGCATGCACACCGCTGTCAGTGGCGATGGCCACCAGCTGGATTTCGGGATGCTCTGCCAACATTTTTTTATAGTCGGTATAACGCAAAATGGCAGAATCCTTCTCCAATCCGCTCTGGACCAAAAGGGACTCCATGGCACCGTCATCCAAATCACAAACGGCCACGAAATCCAGTTTTTCCCTATTGTTTTGCACCGCCTTCATATGATTGACAGCAATTCTGCCGCATCCGATCAACGCATATTTCAACATTTTCTCTTTCCCATCGTGTTCTTTACGCCACGCCTTTCTCCCATCAAATAATTGGTTTTAACGCCATTCTTTTTATCATAATAGTCCCCAAATGAGACCGTCGCCTGGGGGGTTATGGTCTGGCTTCCTCCAGGGCTGCCACAATTCTCTCGGCTGCATGGCCGTCCCCAAAGGGCTGATAGCTCTTTTCTATTTTCTGGGGATTCGACAGCTTCTTTAAAATCTCCTCTGTCCGTGGCGCGCTGAGTTCGTTGCGGCCATGAACCATGGTCTCCGGCCAAACCACAAAGTCCAAAATGGTTACACATTTTTTCTCTGCGAAGAAGGCTTCCCGCTGCAGACCGCCGGAATCTGTAATAATCTTTTTGGCATGCTTTACCAGGCAGGCACTTTCCAGATACCCCACAGGCTCTGTCATCAAAATCCGTTCAAAACCCTCCTGCTCCTTCAGCCTGAGGGCCCGGGCCTTATTCCGGGGATGGACCGGATATATTACCGGAGCATCCAGCTGCTCCATAGCCCTTAAAATCTCCTGCAGCGGCTCATCCGTATTGGTATTCTCTTCCCGATGACAGGTAAGGTAATAAAAGCTTTCCGGTACCTCCGCCTTTCCGCCCCCCAACAAAGTCAGGGATATCTCCCCGGGCTGCAGCCGCCCGCTGTATAAAAGGAAAGCGTCGAACATGGGATCTCCCACCAGTTTGCCTTTTTCTGCCAGGCCTTCCTTTTTCATTTCTTCCAAGCCGCTTGCGGTACTGGCCAGCAAAAGGGAGGAAACATGATCTGTACAAATACGGTTTATTTCCTCCGGATTGGTGCTGCTGTGCACCCGGGCCCCTGCCTCCGCATGACAAATAGGAATATGCAGCTTGGCAGCAGCCAGCGCCGCCGCCAGAGTAGAGTTGGTATCGCCGTATATCAAAAGCCAGTCCGGAAGCTCCTTTTGAAGAACCTCTTCCAGGGCAATCATCATCCGTCCTGTCATTTGAGCATGGGTCCCCCCGGAGATGCCTAAATTGTAATCCGCAGCGGGAATGTCCAATTCCTGGAAAAACTGCTCCGACATATTATAATCAAAGTGCTGCCCCGTATGAACCAGGATCTCCCTGTGTCGCTCGCGAAGTACATGAGACACCACAGCCGCCTTGATAAACTGAGGCCGGGCACCCACAACGGTAACGATTTTCACTGATAAAACCTCCGCTTTTTTTACTGCATTATTCTGTTAATGCAGGAATCTTCTTGTCATTTTTCAAATACACTCAATAAATTCTTTTGCAAGCTGCTTATAGGTAAAATGCTGCATAACAGCTTTTCTGCCATTTTCGCCAAGCTGTCTTCGCGCATCCGGTGTCATGCCCTTTAGCTTCCCGATTGCACGAGTCACCTCTTCTGGATTGGAAGAGCTGCATTGGAATCCACAATTATATGTTTTCACCAATGTATCCGGCGCATCAAAAGCACATATGATTGGGATGCCCGCCATCATGGAGTCATACATTTTATTCAGGCACAGGCCAAAACGGTAAAGGGGCGACGGAAGTCCCGTCATATACGAGCAATCATAATGCTTTAAAAGACTGGGAACCGCCCTTTTGGGGACCGATGGCAGAAAAAACACATTTGTGATGCCTTCGTCCTGGGAACGCTTCACAAGGCGGGCCTTTTCCGCGCCATCACCCACAAAAACAAAAATCAGCTCCTTATCCGATAAAAACCTTTTGGCCACATCCAAGCTTTTATCCAGCGCATTGGATAAAGCATGTCCCCCGAAATACCCCACCACGAACTGATCCTGATGCTGATGGAAGAATGCCCGGTGCTCCTCCGGTATGTCTTCGGGATGCTCCCACTCCTCTTCAACGATTCCATTCTGTATATTTACAAACTTTTCAGGCTGCAAACCATGCTCCACCATGTAATCCTTTGCATAGGGAAGCAGGGAAACGCATTTGTCACAATGCTTGTAGGCTGAATTTTCCGCTATTTGCATGACAAGCACGAACGGATGCCTCTTCGACAGGCCGCCAACTTCATATAGCGTAGCCGGCCACATGTCGTGAACCTCATGAACATACCTGGCCTTTGAGTGTTTCGCTATTTTTTGCGCCGCATAGGTATCCAGGGGGTAGGTCGATGAGGCAATGACCACATCCGGTTTCCAACGATCCGCTATTTTTCTAGCATTTGCAGACAGCTTCTGCACAAAACGCCTCATGGTCAAGGCGCGTTTAAGATCGTTTCCGTCATATTGACCGCTTTTTACCCAAACATATTCAATGCCATCAATGATTTCTTCCTGAAAATCGCCATCTATGGCCGGATTGGATATTCTAAGGTGTGAATAATCTCCGGCCATGATTGTTACCCGGTGCCCCATTTTTACCCATTCCCGGCTGAGATAATAAGGGCGGAACTCCATCCCCATATCCGGAGAACCTGCATAATGGTTTAAATACAAGATATTCATTTGTATTCCTTCCCAAGCACTGCCAATATGGTTCTGAACATGGTGATAGCTTCCCCGATCAGGCTGAATTTTCGGAGGCTTTTTAAATTATGTCTCATTTTATCGGGCAGGATCTGTTCCACATAGGTTTTGTCAATATCGGCGGCGGCATCCAAAAGTGCAGCCTCATCCTTGTACCGGATACTGGCCTCCGAGGTGATGCCTGCCGGCAGCAGCAATGTGGCATACATTTCCTTCGTGTACTTTTCCACATATTTTACCGCCTCCGGCCTGGTGCCCACAAAGCTCATGTCTCCTGCCAGCACATCAATCAGCTGGGGCAGCTCGTCGAGACGCAGAGCCCGAAGCCTGGCCCCCACTTTGGTGATCCTGACATCCCTGTCCACCGTAACGGCAGAGCCGATTTTGTCGGCATGGTTTACCATGGTGCGGAACTTATGGATCCGGAATTTCCTGCCGTAAGCTGTCACCCGCTCCTGGCGGTAAAACACCGGCCCCGGGGAATCCGCCTTGATCATAATGGCAATAATCAGCATGGGGAGGGCCAGAATAATCAGCAAAACAGCCGCCATCAGCACATCAAAGCCCCTTTTAAGCTTCAATTGGGCCTGTTTCCTGGCAAGAATATTATAATATGGCCGGACCTCTTCCCATTGCATGAATGGGGGCAGATCTTCCCACTTTCGAAGACTCATTCCTGCAGCGCCCTTCCTCAAATATATCTGCCCACCACATCCCTATAGTTGGCAATGATATATTCCACATCTTCATCACTGAGCTTGGTATGAAGCGGCAGCGTAATCAGATTCACATAATACCCATGGGCGTGGGGGAAATCCTTAATATCCCAGCCCAATTCCTTATAGGCCGTCATCATGGGAAGGGGCTTATAGTGTACATTGGTGCTGATGCCCCGTTCTGCCAGCCTTAGGATGATTTCCCGCCGAATTCCGTCCGTGGCCCCCGGTATCCTGGTAAGATACAGGTGGCCGGAGGAATGGCTGTCCTTCGTATAATGGTGCAGATGCTTTATGCCCAGCTCGTCACATGCGGCATCATACCTGCCGATGATTTCTTTTCTTCTTTCCAAAAGCCCCGGATAGCGGTCCAGCTGGCGCAGACCCAGCGCCGCCATAATATCCGTCATATTGCATTTGTACCAGGGACCCTCGATGTCATACTCCCATGCCCCCAGCTGTTCCTTGGCCAAGGCATCCTTACTTTGCCCGTGAAGACTGTATAACTGAAACTGATGGTAAATTTCTTCGTTACCAATCCCCGGGATCTCTTTCCAGGTAGATGCTCCACCCTCTGCCGTCGTAAAGTTCTTGACCGCATGAAAACTGAATCCCGTAAAATCCGCAATGGTTCCGCAATATTTCTTTTCTTCCCCCAAGACTCTGTGGGCACCCAAACTGTGGGCACTATCCGCTATAACAGCCACTCTGCCCAGGGCCTGCTGGATGCGGGACGCCAGATCCCTAGCCGGCGTATCGTGCTGATCCAGGGCCCTAAATAGGCTTCGCTTCCTTTCTACGATTTCGAAAACTTTATTGTAATCGCATACAATGCCCCCCAGGTCCACCGTCACGATGGCCTTGGTCCGTTCGTTAATGGCAGCTTCCAGTTTATCGTAATCCATTTCCGGCATGTGGGATATGGCATCGCCATCTTTTTGAATGTCCACAAAAACAACCTTTGCCCCGCAGTGGATTGCGGCAGAGGCCGTGGCGGAATAGGTATAGGCCGGAACAATTACCTCATCGCCCTCGCCGATACCGCAAATCCGGAAAATCAATTCTTCCGCCGCCGTGGCTGAATTCAGACAAACCACCCGATTGCTGTAGGTCTGAACCGCATCTGCCTGATCGCAATCAATGTCCACCCTGCCCGTATCAATATAGGCGGCCAGTCTTCTCTCCAAAAGCTTTGTCCGCGGTCCCGTGGTGATCCATCCGGACTCCAGGGCCTTTATGACTTCTTCTATTTCGCTTTGACTAATGTCCGGCGGACTAAATTGTATATTTCTTCTTTCCATTATGGCATCCTTCCTTAAAAGAAGAGGATTTTTATCCATCCCAAAAACATTCCCCGGGGAATGATGTGAAGTATTATACCACGATAGGCAGGAAGAGGGCAAGATGTGGCAAAACGAACAAAACGCAGAGAACCTTTAGTCAGGAAATCGTAGCGGGAAAACTCACAAAATCAACTGTTTGTGCGTTTTCTACAGTGCCTGTCCCCGTGCAAATGCACAAAAACAGCGATCCCTTGGATTGCTCCACAGAATCGCCGATTCTTTACTCCTCAAAACCACCCTTTATGCAGTCCTCAGCGCCCAGATTCTAAGAAGACACAGAAAAACCCGCATCCGATACCCCCTCCTCGGAAAAATGCACCTGCCGGTGGCAGATGGCCAGGGCGGCGGGGCGATGGGTCACGATCAACACCGTTTTATTTTTCAACGCCTTAACATTTTGCAAAAAGCGCTCTTCTGTTTCCCCATCCAGGGAGGCGGTGGCTTCATCCAAAAGCAAAATGGGGCTGCCGGAAAAGATGGCCCGGGCAATGGCCAGCCGCTGGAGCTGTCCCTCGGAAAGGCCGGCGCCTCTTTCCCCCAAATGGGTATCCAGGCCGTCTTTAAGCTCCCGCACAAAATCCTCGGCGCAGGCAATGCGAAGGGCTTCCCACAGGGCCTCATCCGCCCCGGCTTCCTGGGGGCAGGCCAGGCACAGGGCCTCCCGAATGCTGCCCGTCAGCAGCAGATTTCCCTGGGGTACATAAGCAAAGAGCCGCCGGTGGGCCGCCTCCAGGGGCTCTGTCCCCCGGGCCGTCATCAGCGACACCTGCCCCTGCCCAGGCTTATAAACCCCCAGCAGCAGCTTCAGCAGGGTAGATTTCCCGCAGCCACTGGGGCCTGTAAGGGCCACGATTTCCCCTTTGCCGATCTGTAAAGTAGCATTTTTCAGAGCATCTCCCTCCCGGTCGGAATCGTCTCCGGGATAGGAGAAGGAAACCCGGTCAAAGGCAAGGCCCTGAAGCTGCTCATCATAATACCGCCGAGCCTCCTCCGGGCTAAGGGAAGCTCCCTCTTCCTCCTCAGGAAAAGCCTCCGCCTCCATTAATCGTTCTGCGCTGGCCAGCATGGCATACCAGCGGGGCAGATAAGAGGAGATATTCACAAAGGGGGACTGAATCTGGGTAACCAGCTGGGTCATGGCCGTCATGGTTCCGTAGCTGATCCGCCCCTGCAAAATGCCGTAGCAGCACCAAATAATGGTAAATACATACATGCCGTGGACGGCCACGCCCAGGGCC
>CACZSB010000139.1 GCA_902783765.1 uncultured Lachnospiraceae bacterium | reverse complement strand
TCCGGAGGAGTATTCCGGCTTTGCTTTCGGGACCGGTCTGGAGCGGATCACTCTCTTAAAGTATGAGATCGATGACATGCGGCTTTTGTATGAGAATGATATACGGTTTTTGAAGCAGTTTTAGGTACAGGTGGGAGCCGGTCGCCCTCACCCGTCACGGCTAAAGCCGTGCCACCCTCTCCCGCGTCCGGGAGAGGGCAGGAGGAGAGAATAACATGAAAACTTCCTATAATTGGATCAAATCCTATGTGCCGGGTCTTAAGGCCGGTGATCAGGAATACTTTGACAAAATGACCCTTTCCGGCACCAAGCTGGAGGGCTTTGCGCCCCTGGATAAAAACCTGGAAAAAATCGTGGTGGGTCATATTGACAAGCTGGAGAGCCACCCGGATGCGGACAAGCTGGTGGTCTGCCAGGTGAATGTGGGCGGACCCGAGCCCATCCAGATCGTTACCGGCGCCCCCAATGCGGCGGCGGGCCAGACTGTGGTGGTGGTGCTGGACGGGGGCAAGGTGGCGGGAGACCACGACGGCCATCTGCCGGAGGATGGGGTGGTAATCAAAGCCGGCGCCCTGCGGGGCGTGCCCTCCCAGGGCATGATGTGCTCCGTGGAGGAGCTGGGCTTTGACCGGAACTTCTTCCCGGAGGCCCCGGAAAACGGCATTTACGTATTTCCCGAAGGCAGCCCGGTAAAACCCGGAGATGACGCGCTGGAAGCTCTGGGCCTGCGCGATACGGTGTTTGAATACGAAATCACCTCCAACCGGGTGGATTGTTACAGCGTAATGGGGATTGCCCGGGAAGCGGCGGCCACCTTCCGCTTGCCCTTTCAAGCACCGGTGGTACCGGAAACGGGAAACGGGGAAAAAGCCGCGGATTATATTACGGTGGAAGTGAAGGACGCGGAGCTGTGCCCCCGCTATGTGGCCCGGGTGGTGAAGAATATCAAATTCGGCCCCTCCCCTGCCTGGATGCAGCAGCGGCTTCGGGCCAGCGGTATCCGCCCCATCAACAATCTGGTGGACATCACCAATTATGTGATGGAAGAGTACGGCCAGCCCATGCATGCCTTTGATTATGAGCAGATTGCCGGGAAGAAAATCCTGGTGAAGCGGGCCGCCAAGGGTGATAAGTTCGTGACCCTGGACGGTCAGGAGCGGCAGCTGGACGAAAACATGCTGATGATCTGCGACGGGGAAAAGCCCATTGGCATTGCCGGGATTATGGGAGGCGAAAACTCTAAAATCACCGATAACGTACATACCGTGGTATTTGAATCGGCCTGCTTTAACGGGGTGAATGTGCGGCTGTCCGCCAAGCGGCTGGGCCTGCGAACGGATGCCTCCGGCAAGTTTGAAAAGGGGCTGGATCCGGAAAATGCCCTGGCGGCCATCAATCGGGCCTGCGCTCTGGTGGAGGAGCTGGGCTGCGGAGAAGTGGTGAGCGGCTGCGTGGATGTCTATGCCACCAAGCCGGTGCAGCGGGAGATTCCCTTCCGGCCGGACTGGATCAACGGTCTTTTGGGCACGGATTTATCCGAAGAAACCATGCTCTCTTATTTCCCGCCCCTGGAGCTGGCATATGACGCCGCCCGCCGGGTGGTGAAGGTGCCTACTTTCCGTCAGGATCTGGAATGCGAGGCGGATTTGGCAGAGGAAGTGGCCCGTTTCTATGGCTATGACAAGATTCCTGTGACCCTTCCTCGGGGAGAGGCCACCCCGGGCAAGCTATCCTATAAAACCCGGGTGGAGAAACTGGCGGGCCAAGTGATGGAATATGCGGGCTACAGTGAATCCATGAATTTCTCTTTTGAAAGTCCTAAGGTCTGGGACAAGCTGCGGCTGCCCGGAGATTCTCCTCTGCGGCAGGCGGTGACCATATCCAATCCCTTGGGAGAAGACTACAGCATCATGCGGACCCTGCCCCTGGCGGGCATGCTCGGCTCTCTGGCCACCAATGCCAACCGCCGGAACAAAAATGTAAAGCTTTATGAGCTGGCCATGATCTACCATCCCAAAGCCCTGCCCTTAACGGAACTGCCGGAGGAACGGCGGCAGCTTTGCTTCGGCTTCTTTGGGGAGGGGGATTTCTTCAATCTGAAGGCCACGGCAGAAGCTTTCCTGAAAAAGGCGGGCCTTAAGGACATTCCGGAATACGAGAACACGGGGGCCTATCCCTTCTTCCATCCGGGCCGTCAGGCAGTGCTTCGTTACGGGAGCGCAGAGCTGGGTTATTTAGGAGAAATCCATCCCCTGGTGGGAGAGGCTTTCGGCTTAAATGAACGGGCCTATGTGGCGGTGCTGGATCTGCCGGCCATTGTGCCGCTAACTAATCTGGACCAGCAAAAGTTTGAGGGCATCGCCCGCTTCCCTTCGGTGAGTCGAGACCTGGCTTTGGTAATGGATAAGGCCACCCCTGTGGGACAGGTGGAGAAGCTTCTGCGTCAGCGCAGCGGAAAAATCCTGGAATCCCTGGAGCTCTTTGATGTTTATGAAGGGGAACAGCTGGAGGCCGGCAAGAAATCGGTGGCTTATAAGCTGGTACTGCGGGCTCCGGATCGGACCCTGGAGGAAAAGGATATCAGCACGGTGATGAATAAGATTCTGAATGGCCTGGAACAGATGGGTATCAGCTTGAGAAGCTAAAAAAAGTGCTTGTAATTCTGGCCTTAAGATGATAGGATAGCAGAGCATTTCCTCGGGAGGAGAAAAACAATGCCTGTAGTTGTAACGATTTTGAAGATATTGCTGGTTCTGATTTCCCTGGCCATGATTGTTCTGGTCATGCTTCAGGAAGGAAATGAAAAGGGGCTCACCGGCGGCCTGGCCGGCGGTTTGGCGGAAACCAGCTTTGCTGCCAAAAACAGCGGGCGCACCAAGGAAGGCCAGCTGAAAAAGTATACCCGCATCTGCCTGATTGCATTCATGCTGATCGCGTTGCTGATCAATATTCTGGGTTAAGCGTATCCCGGAATCTGTGAAGTGCCTGGCGGGACCAGGCACTTTTTTTGAGGAAAGATTATGGGAAAAGACAGTATTCGACAGATCGCTGCCAATAAAAAAGCCTATCACGATTTCTTTATTGAGGATACCTACGAAGCGGGCATCGCCCTGGCCGGTACCGAGGTAAAGTCCCTTCGCATGGGCCACTGTTCTCTGAAGGAGTCCTATATACAGGAAAAACGGGGAGAGGTTTTCATTCATGGCATGCATATCAGCCCCTATGAGAAGGGGAATATTTTTAACCGGGATCCCCTGCGAGTCCGCAAGCTCCTGCTCCATGATTATGAAATCCGCAAGCTGAAAGCGGGGGTGGAGCGCCAGGGTTATACCATTGTTCCCTTAAAAATCTATTTCAAGGGACAGCGGGTAAAACTGGAAATTGGCCTGGCCCGGGGCAAAAAGCTTTATGATAAACGGGAAAGCATCAAGGAACGGGATGTGAAACGTCAGGCGGAGCGGGAGCGGGACCAGTAAGGATTGCGGGATTCTTTCCGCTTTAGCAAGATAATGATGCCGGGAAACCCAAACGAAGAAAAACTAAGAAGAAATATTATAAAAAACTTGCAAGCTGAAAAACATTATTGTATAATGCGCCATTATCCCAATAGGGAGAGCATTTGCTGCGGCGGGAAATTCGCCTGATGGCAGAGGCAATTTGCCTCAGAATACGTCGGAGCCGGTTGAGGTTTGTGTGAAGGTACAAGGAGGAAAATGGTTATGACTTATGAAGAAGTGGTAAAAAAAGCAAAACAGGCTGCAAAAAAGATGGATGCCGGGAAGATTGACGGGCATATTGCCATTCAGTTTGATGTTGAGGGAGAGGGCGAAGGCGCCTTTTATGTGGAAGTATCCAATGCTAAAGTGGCTGTGGAGCCCTATGAATACTATGATCATAACTGCAAGGTCAGAGGCGGTGCCGATGCGATTCTGGCTCTGCTCGCCGGAAAGCTGAATGCGGCAGAGGCTCGCTCCGAAGGTCAGATTCGGCTGGAAGGGGATGAAGGAAAGTTCTCCGCTTTTGTGAGCGCAGTCAACGCTGCCCCCAAGAAGCCGGCTGCCCCCAAAACCGCCACCACGAAAAAGGCTCCCGCCAAAAAGCCAGTGGCAGAAAAAGCTCCCGTAAAGAAGGAAGTGACGGAGAAGGCTCCTGCGAAAAAAGAAGTAGCAAAAAAAGCCCCTGCCAAAAAGGCGGATTCCAAGAAATAAAAGGGCTTCCTTTAAAAAGAACCATTTTAAGTCGGCGTTTTGCGCCGACTTTTTATGTAATCATGGGCAAAAAGGGGATTTTTTTAAGCTGCTACAATTTTTGACAGGGAATTCCACATTTTTTAACGGTCAATCCCCACTTATTTCCTTGAGTGCGGCGAAGCTTTGTGCTATTTATTGGATATCAAAAGAAAAGGAGGGAAATACAAATGCAGGACATTGGTAAAAACTTGCTGAAGCTGCGGGAAGATAATAATCTGACCCAGGCAGAAATGGCAAAACGCCTGGGGGTTTCCCGTCAAACGATTTCCAGCTGGGAGAGTGGCAGAACCGTTCCCGGGGCCAATATCATACAGGAAATTAGGGATATCTTCGATATAGATCTTTTGGAAGGCCAACGCCTGGAGGGGTTTTCTGTTTTCAAAACAGTAAAGAAAAAGCAGAACATGGCTGCCAGAAGATGGATGCTGGCGGCCACCTTCCTTTTGAGCACAGGGCATCTGGTAGGGGTCTTTATGGGTAAGCTGTCCTTCCCAAGCTGGCTGAGCTGTCCCTCTTTATTTCTGTTTTTTCACTTTATTTTTCATGTTTGCTTCGGATATTGCATAAGGAATAACGATTATTCGCTCATCTCCGGATATAATAAAGAAAAGGACTCCGACGAGATGGTGGCGGCCGTCCTGAACAGTGTTTGGTTATTTACCGGCCTCCAGGCCGTGATCTGTAATATCCTTTTCTTCGGGATTTACTTTATAGAGGGCAGTGAAAGTAAGCGATTATTCCATATCGTCCTGTCCGTGGTTTTCGTCTCCTTTGTGGTACTTATAATGCTCGTTTCCAAATACAAGTATGCCCGCAAATCATAGGGCATAACGCTTGGCTTTTCCATAAAGCCCCTTTCCTCCCCCGAAAGCGGGAGAAGAAAGGGGCGTTTTTATTACTGGATTAGCATCTCCAAAAGTTTCAGGCTCCGCTCCGAAAAAGCGGTCATTTCCTCTGCGGTCAGGGGCTTGTGACTCATTAAGGCCAGATCGTAGATCTGTCTTGCCACCAGGGGCGCCCGCTCATCCGCCGGTTTTTCTTCCAGAAACTTCACCAGGGCATTATCGCTGTTTAATACCAGGGTTTCCTCTCCGGGCAGCTGAGCAGGGTCCATACCGTAGGCCCGCATCATATCATTCATTCGCCGGCTCTCCTCGGGGAAGGTCATCAGAGCCGCCGTTTTTTTATCCCGGAAGCGGGAGATTTGCAGGGAGAGGTTTTCCCGGGCCAATGCTTTTTCAAACACCGGCTTTAAGGCAGCCTCCTTTTCCTTGGCCTTTTTGGCGGAAAGGGAACGGGTCAGGGCCGCGTTCACATCGGAGTCGATGCGGCAGAAACGGTAATCCTCGTAGCGCTGTTCCAAACGGCCGATAAAGGGCTCGTCAATGGGATGGGTAAAAAACAGGGCATCCTGCTTGGCACCCCGGAACAGGGACACATAAGCAGCCTGCTGCACCGGATCTGTTACATAATAAATCACGGAGCGATTCTCGGCCGGGCTTTCCGCGCCTTTCTCCGCCTCTTTTTGAGGCTCGTTCGGTTCCCCGCTCTGGGCGTCTTCATCCTCCTCCGGGGCCACGGAGGCCTTTAAATACTCATCCAGAGAAACATATTTCCCCTCCAGATTCTTGTAAATAATGGCCTTGCGGATTTTCTCGCTGAATTTGTCGTCCCGCAGGCAGCCGTATTTAATAAAAGGATGGATGTCCTCCCAGTACTTTTCGTAATCCTCCCGCCGGGTGTTAAAGAGGCCCACCAGCTTTTCTGCCACTTTTTTCGTGATATAATCGGAAATTTTCTTCACAAAACCGTCGTTTTGCAGGGCGCTGCGGGAAACGTTTAAGGGCAGATCCGGACAGTCGATGACCCCCTTAAGGAGCAACAGAAATTCCGGAATCACTTCCTTGATATTATCTGCAATAAATACCTGATTGCTGTATAATTTGATGGTGCCCTCCGCCGGTTCCCGATCCAGATCCAGTCTGGGGAAGTACAAAAGTCCCTGGATTCGGAAGGGATAATCCATATTCAAATGGATGGTGAACAGGGGATCCCGCCATTCCCGGAAGAGCTTTTTATAAAAGGCCTGATAATCCGCTTCGGTACATTCCGCCGGGTTTTTCAGCCAGAGAGGGGTGGTGTCGTTTAAGGGCGCAGGTGCTTTGGCAGCCTCTTCCCCATGGGTTTTCTGCGCAGTTTCCGCCTCTTCCTCTTCTTCCTCTGCATCTTCGTTAATCAGATATATGGGATAGGGCATGAAGGAACAGTATTTTTCCAGCACCTCCCGAATCCGGTATTCATTGGAAAACTCGTAGGAATCCTCAGCTAAATGAAGGGTGATCAGCGTCCCTCGCTGGGTCCGATCCCCCGCCTCCAGGCTGAAGCTGACGCCCCCTTCCGATTCCCAGTGGACAGCCTGGGCTCCTTTTTCCCAGGAAAGACTGTCAATGGTGACCTTATCCGCCACCATGAAAGCACTGTAAAAGCCCAGGCCGAAGTGACCGATAATCTGGTCATCGGTGGCTTTATCCTTGTATTTTTTCAGGAAATCCGCAGCCCCGGAAAAGGCAATTTGATTAATATAGCGGCTGACCTCATCCGCCGTCATCCCCAAACCGTTGTCCTCCACGGAGAGGGTGCGGGCTTCGGCGGAGACCCGAACCGTCAGGGCGGGGATATCCTCATCCGCCAGCTCCGTCTGCCCCATAAGAGCCAGTTTTTTCAATTTGGTAATGGCATCGCAGCCGTTGGAAATAAGCTCTCGAAGAAAGATATCGTGGTCAGAATACAGCCATTTTTTTATGATGGGAAAGATGTTTTCGGAATGAATGGACAGCTGACCCTGGGTTTTCTTTATCATGATGCAGAAATCCTTTCGTATAGTTTTTGTCTGGCATCCATTATAGAAAGCCGGGCGGGGGATGTCAAGAATAATCTGGCACTCACAAGGATAGAGTGCTAACAGCTGTCCGCTTTGACATTTTTAGGGCCCAATGGTATAGTACTTGCAAGACCATGCATGAGCTTTTTATACTATGTTGGGGAATACAGCATGACTGCTAAACTGAAGGATAATAAAAACCTGATGGAATTTCTCCGCTATGTCCTGGTGGGGGGACTTTCCGCCTTGGTAGATATGGCGGTGAATTATTGTGTGCTGTATTTTGTGCTCCGGGCCGGGAAGGATGACGGCCTTTCGGTGGCGATTTCGGTGACGGCGGGCTTTGCAGCCGGAATCATTGTTAATTACATTCTGTCAAATCTTTTCGTATTCACCTCCCGGGAGCAGAAGGAGAAGGGCCGGGGCATAAAGGCCTTTTTGCTTTATGTTCTGGTGGGGGTGATAGGCTACGGCCTCACAGTGGGACTGACCCTGCTGGGAACGCGCTTTATTGGAGAAGACGGGCTTTGGTACCTGATTATGACTGCCTTTGTGAAGGGACTGGTGCTAATCTGGAATTATATCGGCCGGAAGATATTGGTTTATAAAGGGAAATGATTATGAAGAAATGGCTTGTTTCTAAAAAGTCGCTCCTGCCCTGTCTGCTTTTGCTGCCGGGCTTGGGATTGCTGATTTATTATGTACTGGGACCTGCGGCGGGGCATATGACCTCCGACTGCACGGATTCTCTTCGTTGGGCCCAGGCCAGTTTGGAATCCGGTCATCTGATTTCCGAAAACTTTAATTATGCAGCCCTGCTACCCTTTGGGGGCAATCTGCTTTTTCTTCCCTTTGTGGCCATTTTCGGATACTCCCTGACGGCGCAGATTCTGGGCTTGCTGTTCTTTTTGCTTCTATTTGCGGCGGCGCTGTATTATTTTGCCCGGGGATTTGAGCTTTCGCCTTTGGCCTCTGCGGGCCTGGTCTCTCTGGCGCTTATGGTTTTTTCCGCCAGCGGGAAACTCCGGGAAATCATGTGGGAGCATGTGTTTTATTACAATTTAGGCCTGCTGTTTTTCTGCTTGGGTTTCGGCCTGGTTTTGCGAATCCTCAAGGAGCAGGCAGGCGAAGGCGAGGCAAAGAGGCAAGGACTGCGACGGGGCTTGCTGCTTATTTTTTCTTTCCTGGCGGCCACCGACGGATTACAGACGCTGGTGCTTTACACCCTGCCTTTGGGCGCTGCCCTGTTAGGGGATCGTTTGCTGGATCAAGGCAGAAATTTGCGTTCAGAGGAAAATCGGAAGAACTGGCAAACGCTTTTGCTTATCCTGGGCGCATCGGCGCTGGGCTTTATTATGATTCCCATTATCTCCCGGGGCGTCAGCGCCGGCTATGCCGATGCCTATTCGAGTTTCAGCGCCATGAGTAAATGGACGGAGAATTTCCAGAACTTTTTCTTGAACTGGTTCAGTCTTCAGGGAATTGCCGTAAAAGACGGTCAGCATTTTGTGGGATTGGATTCTCTGGAGGACGCCCTGCAAATCTTTGGAGCCATTTTCCTGCTGTTCTTCCCCTTGATTCAGCTGGGGCGGCTGACTAAGATTCGGGAGACCTCCCTGCGGATGCTGGTGATGGCCCATGGAGCCGTCAGTGCCTTTATCTTTTTTGCAGTGGTTTTCGGTCGTCTGGGAGCCGCCAGCTGGCGGCTGACCCCCATGCTGGGCACGGCGGTGCTGACGTCTTATGTCTTTTTCGTTATGAAACTGAAAGAGGGGATTTTGGCTCGCCGGGGAGCGGCGCTGGGCCTAATTTTGCTGGCCGCCCTGGCTTTTCTGCCCGGTGGGGAGATTCTGAGCATGAAAGCGGACGCAGGCCGGAACAACGCCTGGTTTACGGCGGCACAGTTCCTGAAGGAACAGAATCTGAAATACGGCTATGCCACTTTTTGGTGGGGCGAACTCATCACCATGCTGGCGGATAATCAGGTGGTGGTTTCCAATATGGAAATCAAGCAGGAGGCCCCGGCCCGGCGGACTTATCAGGATTTTTTGGATTGTTATCAGGACCGGGATACAACAGGCTATTTTCTATTGTTAGATGAAACGGAATACAAGTCTTTGCAGACCTGGTTGCAGAATGAAAAGGAAGCCGGCCGGGTGATGGATTCTTATACCTTGATTACGGAAAATTATTCAGCCGGGGGACATACGGGAAACCGCTTGTACATTTATGTATTTAATTACAATTTCCTGGGGAATTAAGGGGCTTTAAAAAGCTTTTCCCTTGACAGAAGGCTTTTTCGTGCTACAATGGCTCTATCCCGCAAGGGAATAAAGCGTTGATGAGACAAGTAGGCGGGAGCTTTCTTCCCAGAGAGAGGGGTCTTGGCTGGAAGCCCCTTGTGGAAACCCTGCTGAAGACCAGCTCGGAGCGGCCCTAATCCGGCCCGGGTGACGCCGTGAACCGTCAGAATAAGTGCTCGGATAAGGTGGAGGC
Organism: uncultured Lachnospiraceae bacterium; assembly: GCA_902783765.1. GTDB lineage: Bacteria > Bacillota > Clostridia > Lachnospirales > Lachnospiraceae > UBA6987. Next base: position 4,803 of record CACZSB010000139.1, on the reverse strand, counting down.
AAGTCGCCCTCACCCGTCACGGCCTGGGGGCCGTGCCACCCTCTCCCACGTCTGGGAGAGGGCAGGAGATTCCGGGAAGCAGGGTGGAACCGCGGATTTTTATTCGTCCCTGACAGCGTCTTTGGATGCAGTCAGGGACGTTTTTTATAGGTGGGAGGCCAGTCACCCTCACCCGTCACGGCCTAAAGGCCGTGCCACCCTCTCCCGCGTCCGGGAGAGGGCAAGAAGGAGGAAGAGAATATGAAAATCACTTTAAAGGACGGCAGCGTAAAGGAATATGCCCAGCCCATGAGGGCCATTGATATTGCGGCGGATATCTCCGAAGGCCTGGCCCGGATGGCCTGTCTGGCAGAAATCAACGGGGAAAGAAAGGATTTGCGTACCGTTATTGACGGGGACGCAACTTTAAACATTTTTACCGCCAGGGATCCCGAGGGCTTATCTGCCCTGCGGCATACGGCGGCCCATGTAATGGCTCAGGCGGTGCTGCGGCTTCACCCGGATGCCAAGCTGGCCATCGGTCCCTCCATTGCCGAGGGCTTCTATTACGATATCGATTTTGCCCAGCCCCTTTCCGAGGATGAACTGCCCAAAATCGAAGAGGAGATGAAGAAAATCATAAAGGAAGATCTGCCCCTGGAGCGCTACACCCTGCCCCGGGAGGAGGCCCTGGCCTGGGCCGCGGGAGAAGAGGAGCCCTACAAGGTGGAGCTGATTACGGACCTGCCGGGGGACGCCATCATCAGCTTTTATAAGCAGGGGGACTTTGTGGATCTCTGCGCCGGGCCTCATCTGATGAGTACCAAGGGGGTAGGCAAGGCCTTTAAGATCATGAGCCTGGCAGGAGCCTATTGGCGGGGCAATTCCAAGAATAAGATGCTGACCCGTATTTATGCCACCGCCTTCAATAAAAAGGAGGAGCTGGAGGAGCATATCCGCCTGCTGGAGGAAGCCAAGCTTCGGGATCACCGGAAGATCGGCCGGGAGCTGCAGCTTTTCATGAGCGACGAGCTGGTGGGGAAGGGCATGCCCATGTTCCTGCCTAAGGGTTATACCATCTGGCGGATCTTAGAGGATTATATCCGGGATAAAGAACTGGCCCAGGGGTATCAGCATGTGCTCACCCCCTGCGTGGGCACGGTGGAGCTGTACAAAACCTCCGGCCACTGGGATCATTATCAAGCCAATATGTTCCCCCCCATGGAGGTGGAGGACGAGGTGTATGTGCTGCGGCCCATGAACTGCCCGCACCATATGCGGATTTTTGCGGCCCAGCCCCATTCCTACCGGAATCTGCCGGTGCGGCTGGGGGAAATCGCCCACGACTTCCGCTACGAAGCCTCCGGAAACCTGAAAGGCATTGAGCGGGGCCGGCATTTCTGCCAGAACGACGCCCACCTTTTTGTGACCCCGGACCAGATTAAAGAAGAGTTTTCCAAGGTGGTGGACCTGATTTTCGACACCTACAAGGATTTTGGCATCACGGATTACCGCTGCGTTTTGTCCCTGCGGGATCCGGCGGATAAGGAGAAGTATCACGATGACGACGCCATGTGGAATGCGGCGGAGGATGCCCTGCGGGAGGTGTTAAACGACCTGGGGCTGGATTATACGGAGGAGATCGGGGAGGCGGCCTTTTACGGTCCCAAGCTGGATGTGAATGTGAAGCCCGCCGTGGGGGGAGAGATCACCCTTTCCACCTGTCAGCTGGACTTCTGCCTGCCTGCCAAATTCCAGTTAAGCTATATTGATAAGGACAATTCCGAGCAGACCCCGGTGGTGCTGCACCGGGCTATATTGGGCTCTCTGGATCGCTTTATGGCTTATCTGATCGAGGAGACCATGGGGGCCTTCCCCACCTGGCTGGCGCCGGTGCAGGTGAAGGTGCTGCCCATTTCCGAAAAATACCTGGATTATGGCCGGAAGGTGACCGCAGAGCTGGCCGCCGCCGGTGTCCGGGTGGAGCTGGACGAGCGGGGCGAGAAGATCGGATATAAGATCCGGGAGGCCCAGAGCCAGAAAGTCCCTTACATGTTGATTGTGGGGCAGAAAGAAGAGGAGGAAGCCACCGTGTCTGTCCGCTCCCGCAGTGAAGGGGACGTGGGCAGCCAGGGACTGGCTGAGTTTAAGGAAAAGATTATAGCGGAGATTGAAAATAAGAGCCGGTCGTAATGTGTTATCCTGAGCGAAGCGAAGGATCCCATGAGGTGGATGCAAGTCGCCCTCACCCGTCACGGCCGGGGGGCCGTGCCACCCTCTCCCTCGTCAGGGAGAGGGCAAGATGGGATTCCTTGGCCTTAGAATGACACGGAAAGGAAGGAACCATGGCGAAGGTATTATTGATAAACGGATCCCCTCACCCCCAGGGCTGCACCTGGGTGGCCTTAAACGAAGTTCAAAAGACTCTGGAGGCAGAGGGGGTGGAAACAGAGCTTATACAAATCGGTCAACTCCCCGTCCGGGGCTGCGTGGCCTGCGGCCATTGCTGGCAATCCGGGGGCTGCGTCTTCACCGACGACCCGGTGAATGAGGTGGCGGAAAAGTTCAAAGAGGCACAGGGCCTTATCCTGGGCAGTCCCGTCTATTATGCTTCCCCCAACGGCACCCTGTTATCCTTCCTGGACCGGCTTTTCCAAAGCAGCCGCTTTCCCAAGCAGATGAAGGTGGGGGCCAGCGTGGTGAGCTGCCGCCGGGGCGGCAACAGTGCCAGCTTCGATGTGCTGAATAAGTATTTCACCATCAGTGGCATGCCCGTGGCTTCCTCCACTTATTGGAACCAGATCCACGGCTGCACCCCGGAGGAGGCGAAAAAGGATTTGGAGGGGCTGCAGATCATGCGGAACCTGGGCCGGAACATGGCCTTCCTTATCCGGGCCATACAGGCGGAAAAGGAAAAATCCGGCCTGCCGGAGGTGGAACGGAAGGACTTTACCAATTTCATGGACGGAAAGGAATAAAACATGGCTGAAAGGAAAATCATTCTTACCGGGGACAGACCCACGGGCCGGCTGCATCTGGGCCATTATGTGGGCTCTCTCATGCGCCGGGTGGAAATGCAGAACTCCGGGGAATATGACCAGATCAACATCCTGATCGCGGACGATCAGGCCTTAACTGACAATGCGGACAACCCGGGAAAAATCCGGGACAATATCATCCAGGTGGTGCTGGATTATTTATCCGTGGGCATTGATCCCGCCAAATCCACCATCTGCGTGCAGTCCGCTCTGCCGGCTCTTCATGCTCTGACATTTTACTATCTGAACCTGGTGACCACTGCCCGGCTTTCCCGCAACCCCACGGTGAAGGCGGAAATCCAGATGCGGGGCTTCGAGGATGAGGGCCTGCCCGCAGGCTTTTTCACCTATCCCGTGTCCCAGGCGGCGGATATCACCGCCTTTAATGCCAATATCGTGCCTGTGGGAGAGGACCAGCTGCCCATGATCGAGCAGACCCGGGAGATCGTGGAGAAATTCAACCGGATCTACGGGGAAACTTTGGTGCTGCCCAAGGCGGTGATTCCGGAAAATGAGGTGCAGCGGCGGCTCCCCGGGGTGGATGGCAATGCCAAAATGAGTAAGTCTCTGGGCAACGGCATTTATCTTTCCGATACTGCCGCCACGGTGAAAAAGCTGGTGAACGGCAAAATGTTCACAGACCCCCAGCATCTGCGGATAGAGGATCAGGGGCATTTGGAAGGCAATGTGGTATTTACTTATCTGGATGCCTTTTGCAAACAGGAGCATTTTGCGGCTTATTTGCCGGATTATGCCTGTCTGGATGAAATGAAGGCCCATTATCAGCGGGGGGGCCTGGGAGACGGAACCTGCAAGAAGTTTTTAATCAATGTTTTGAACGAGCTGATGGATCCCATTCGAGAGAGCCGGGCCAAATGGGAGGCGGATATCGACACGGTTTATGACATCATAAAAGATGGCACTGCCCGGGCCAGGGGCATCACGGATGAAACCCTGGAGAAGGTACGCAGTGCCATGCGAATTGATTATTTTAAAGATCGCTCCATTATTCAGGAGTGGGAAAAGCTGCTGTAAATAGCCCTTTTACGTGTGGAGAATCACCGCCAGGAATTCCAAATCCTCCTGGCCCCGGTTCTCCACGCTGTGACTGTCCCCGTCCCGGCATTGCATCATATCCCCGGGATAGAGGGTAAAGGGCTGTCCGTTGTCGCTCACCTGGGCTTCCCCTTTCAAAATATAATACAATTCGAATTCCCCCTGATGAGAGTGGGGGCCGATGGATTCACCCGGCCGAAGGGTAATCACGGCAAAGAGCCGCCCGCTGCCGTAAGCATCCTTTTCCTCTAAAAAATAACGAAAATGCGCCTGACCGGCCCCGCCCTGAACCCCTTCCTTAATCAGGCAGGGCTGGTTTTCTTTGCGAATAATCATAGTAAGTCTCCTTTCGTTTTACAGGGTAGTATTATTTCCACTTTCAAGCTCAAGCCCATGCCGTAGGCAGATGCTGCAAAGTTCGAACAGAGGGATTTGTATTTCTGTTTTCGATGACTACAGGCTATATTTGAAGTGAATGATAAGGTTTTTACTTCAAATCTCCCAAGTCTGAAAAGTCCGTCTCAAACAGAATATCATCCGGCAGCTCTTTCTTTTGCAGGAACATGAGCATGTAGATTGGAAAATAGGTGATTTTGTCTATTTGCTCAATGTTGCCGCCGCAGAAAACATATCCTTCTTCGAGGCCGTAATCAGATTGCTTCAAAACGTTGTCCATGGCGTTATGGCGGTAATAATCCTTGCCGGATTTTATCTCCATGGGCAAAATCTT
>CACZSB010000138.1 GCA_902783765.1 uncultured Lachnospiraceae bacterium | reverse complement strand
GGAAGATATTCCCGGCGCCGAAATGGATCCATACGGGGTTTTCCGCCGTCTCCTTCAAAACCTCTTCCGCATTAAAACAGGGCAGCACATGGCCTTTTTCCAGCCACGCATCCTTATGATTAAAGACACCGTCCTTTGTCAGTTTCATTTGCTTCCTCCCGATTGAAACAGGGAAAAATCCCCACGGTTATACTCTGGTATCCCAGCGGCCGCACCACACCAGATCGTTGGCCCGGCCCTTAAAAGGGGTTTTTCCCACGATCTTCTCCACCAGGGCCCGGATATATTCCTTCTCGCTGGCGTAGGCATTGATAAAGGTCTTCAGCTGGGGCACATCATACAGATGATTGGTATAATTTAGGGAAATGCCGATGGTGGGCACCTCATGGATATACCAGGGAATCTCGTTGCTGTGGGCAATGTCCCACTTGATCCGCACATTGTTTTCCTGAGCATAGCCCACCATATTAATGGCCAGGATCACCAGGTCGTATTTTTCCTTAAACTCTTCCATCTTCTCCGTGGCTTCCAGAATGCTCCAAAGATTTGTCTTCCCCGGGTTTTCCTTTTCCACTTCATAAAAGCTTTTATGCAGGTCCACTTCAAAGCCCGCCTTCTCCAGCTCCTCCTTCAGCAGGTATTTTGCCTGATCCGTGGGGGCCACGGAGCTCACCGGCGCAGACTCCGCATAATACAGCCGCACCCGTTTTTTTTCTGCGGGGTTTACCGGAAGCAGATGCTGCACATCCTTGACCAGAGTGATGCTTTCATCCGCCGCCTCATAAGCCATCTGATGATGGGCCTCGCTGCCTACGACCTTAAGCCCCTCTTTTTCCGGGAACCGGAGCTTGTCAAGGCCAAGCATGGCTTTAAGGCCCAGGATCCGGTGAAGGGCGTCACTTAAACGCTCCTGGGTGATCAGCCCGGACCTGATGCCCTGCCGCATGTATTCGAAATCCTCTTCTCCGTCATTGTAATACAAAAACATATCGCAGCCCGCCGCAATGGCGCCGGGCACCTGATAGGAGCGGGGAGCCATGGAGGCCATGCCCCCCATGTGGGAGGCGTCGGTTATAATCAGGCCGTTAAAGCCCAGCTCGCCCCGCAGCACATCCGTCAAAAGCTCTTTGGAAAGGGTGGCGGGCATGATGTCCTCGTCCTTTAAGGAGGGATTGTATTTCCTTTGCAGAGCCGGCTGGCAAATGTGGCCGATCATAAAGGACTCCACCCCTGCCTCAATCAGCTCCCGGTAAACCTTCCCGAAGCTTCCTTGCCACTCCTCCTCCGAAAGGTCATTGCAGCCCAGCACCAGATGCTGGTCCCTTTCCTCGGAGCCGTCTCCGGGGAAATGCTTGGTGCAGCAGGCAATGCCCAGCTTTTTCATTTCTTCCATATAGGCCTTGCAGTTCCGGATCACATTTTCCGGATCATCACTGAAAGCCCGGTTGTTCACAATGGTATTGCGCCAGTTGCTTACCACATCGCTGATGGGGGCAAAGGTCCAGTTGCAGCCGATGGCCGCAGCCTCTTCCCCGCCGGCTTTCGCCAGGAGCCGGGCCACCTTGTCTCCTGCTGCGGCTCCCACCGCCGGGCCCGGGGCAATGGTGGTGCCCCCCATGATGCTCTTGCTGGCCCCGCTTTCAATATTGGCGGCAATCAGCATGGGGATCCGGCTGTACTGCTGGAAGTATTTGTTCTGGCCCCAGGCCTGCTCCGCATTGGCCCCCTGCCACCGGAGGCCGCCGGGGTGGTACTTTTCCACCTGGGCTTTTATATGCGCCTCATCGTCCCGCCGGATATTCATAATGGTGAAAAGCTGGCCGACTTTTTCATCCTCGCTCATGCCTGCGATGGTTTCCTCCACCCAGTCGATCTGTTCCTGATTCAGATAAAAAGGCTTTTTTGTAAGATCTACCATATAACAACTCCTTATATAAAAGAAGCTGCCCTCCTGTCGGGCAGCCATCTCCTTTTATGCAATCCCGATCTCTTTCTTGTATGCGATTGCTTCCCCTAATCTTGCCTTTTCCGCCTTCTTTTTTCGCCAGACGTCTTCGTTGGCAAGAAATACCAGGAATCCTACAAAAAAGAGCATATTGAACACGGAAGCATTGGCCTCCGAAAATTCCAAAAGCGTAAGGCCGTAGGAAAAGATCCGAATGGTCAGGGCCGCCACAATGATCCCTATGGAGGAATTGCTCTTTCTGCCTATATAGCCCCCCAGAATCATGGGAAACATATTCCCCATCACCACGCCGCTGCTGGTAAGGCCCATGGATGCGCTCAAAGTGGTGGAGTAGGAGGCGGCCATGACGCCGGCCACACAGACCAGAGCGCCGGCAAAGGTGTAGCAAAGCACCGTGTGCTTAAAGATTTTGATGCCACTGTTTTGGGAAATCAACTGGGAGCCCTGTATGGCATTCAGCTCATACCCGAAGCGGGTTTTATTCAGAAGTATATAAACAAATATGCCTACCAGTACCACCACCGCAACAATAAACCAGGTCTCGGAGAGTACCGCAACCCCTTCTTTTCCGAAGAGATTAAGGCCTATTCCCTTGGTGGCCACATAAGGAATCACTTCTATAATCAACCCCATGCCTATGCCCAGAACAATAGGCGGGACCCGGAAGGTGACAAACATCAGGCCGGTAATAAAGCCGAAAATCGCACCGAAAACGATGGCGAAAAGCATCAGCCAAATGCCGGAAAGTCCCATGTTCAGGGCAATGGTTCCACCGATGATGGTGCCTGCCAGTCTTTGGGCGCCGAGAGAAAGGTCTATTCTTCCGCTGCCCAGATTGAAGGACAGGGCATAGGCAATGGTTGCCGCAATGCCCGCATT
>CACZSB010000137.1 GCA_902783765.1 uncultured Lachnospiraceae bacterium | reverse complement strand
GCTCTCGTTCATATATTCCACGAACTGGCCCGTGCCGATGGCCACCGCCGTCATGGGGGACTTGGCCAGCACCGTGTTGATGCCGGTTTTTTCCTCAATCAGCTCATCCAGACCGGATAAGAGGGCGCCGCCCCCGGTCATCACAATGCCCCGCTCATAAATATCCGAAGCCAGCTCCGGGGGCGTTTTTTCCAGCACTCCATGAATGGCTTCCACAATCTGCTGGGCCGGGTCGTGGAGGGCCTCCAGCATCTCGTCGGAGGTGACCGTCATGGTTTTGGGCAGCCCCGTCATCAGATTCCGCCCCTTCACATCCATGCTGATGGTCTCGGGCCGGGGATAGGCGCAGCCGATATTTATCTTCACTTCCTCCGCCGTGCGTTCCCCAATCAGAAGATTGTGGCGTTTGCGCATATAACGGATAATGGCTTCGTCGAAATTATCTCCCGCCAGCTTTAAAGAGGTACTGACCACGGTGCCCCCCAGGGCAATCACGGCAATATCCGAAGTGCCGCCGCCGATATCTACAATCATATTGCCGCAGGGCTTGAAAATATCAATGCCCGCGCCAATGGCCGCCGCCACCGGTTCCTCAATAATGGTCACTTCCCGGGCCCCTGCATTGTAGGTGGCATCTTCCACCGCCTTCTTTTCCACCTCCGTGGCACCGGAGGGAATACAGATGCTGATCCGGGGCTTGCGCAGGGTCCGGCGGTCCATGGCCTTATTGATAAAATATTTCAGCATTCGTTCCGTGACCACATAATCGGAGATCACCCCCTGGCGCAGAGGCCGCACGGCGGTGATATTCCCGGGGGTCCGGCCGATCATTTTTCGGGCTTCCTCTCCGATGGCCACAATTTCCTGGGAGTCCCGGTCGTAGGCCACCACCGAGGGCTCCTTTAAAACAATGCCTTTTCCCTTTATATAAACCAGTATGCTGGCAGTTCCCAGGTCAATGCCGATATCCATGGATAAAACGGGCATGGCTTTATTACTCCTTACTGTTCTCTTTCAAATGATGGCTCAGGCCATAGAATCGGCGGCCTGACGGACGGCAATGGCCAGCTGACCGGCGCAGGAGGTCCCCTTGCTGCCGCAGATCACATCCTTTAACTTGCCTTCGATCTCATCCACGCTGAGCCCCTCCACCAAAACGGGAATCGCCTTGAGATTACCGGGGCAGCCCCCGTAAAAAACCACATTGTGGACCATATTATCCTCCAGGTCAAAGCTGATCATCTGAGAGCAGGTTCCCTGGGTATTATAATCAAAATGCTGCATGATTGCTTTTCTCCTTTTGCACTTGGTGTAGCCCATTATAGGGGATGAGGGCTGGATGCGCAAGGGGTGCTTTTACCCAATATTCAGCAGGCTGGTGGCAATGAAAAAGTACACCAGCAGCGATACCGCATCCACCGCCGTGGTAATAAAGGGGGAGGCCATCACCGCCGGATCAAAGCCCAGCCGCTTGGCCACCATGGGCAGGGTGCAGCCGATGACCTTGGCCACCAGCACTGTAAAGGCCAGGGCCATACAGACCACCAGGGCCACCAGGGGTGTCACATCGGGATTGTTTAAAAGGAAGTGGTCCACCAGCATAATCTTGCCGAAACAGGCCAAGGACAGCACCGCCCCGCACATGACCGCGGTGCGGACCTCGTTCCAGATCACCTTGGGTAGATCGCCAAATTCCAGTTCTCCCAGAGACAGGGCCCGGATAATGGTCACGGAGCTTTGGGAGCCGGAATTGCCCCCGGTGTCCATGAGCATGGGGATAAAGGCCGTCAGCACCACCTGGGCCGCAAGGGCTTCTTCAAAGCCGGATATGATCATCCCCGTAAAGGTGGCGGAAACCATCAGCAGCATGAGCCAGGGGATGCGGTGCTTGAAAAGATCCCAGGGGGTGGAACGCAAATAAGTCTTATCCGAAGGGGTCATAGCCGCCATGATCTCCATGTCCTCCGTGGCCTCCTCTTCCAATACATCCATGGCATCGTCAAAGGTGATGATACCCACCAGCCGGCCGCCTCCGTCCACCACGGGCAGGGCCAGGAAGTTGTACTTGGAAAACATCTGGGCCACCTCTTCCTGGTCATCCAGGGTGCCCACGGAAATCACATTGGTTTCCATAATATCCTTGATCAGGACGGAATCATCGGCTGCCAGCAGCAGATCCTTAACGGATACCAGCCCCTGGAGCAGGCGGTTTTTAGTCACATAGCAGGTGTAAATGGTCTCCTTGTCCACCCCGGTGCGGCGGATGCGGGTAATGGCATCTCCCACGGTCATTTCCTCCCGCAAGGACACATATTCCGTGGTCATCAGGGAGCCGGCGGAGTTTTCCGGGTAACGCAAAAGCTCGTTGATCTCCCGGCGCATTTGAGGATCCGCCGCCCGCAGGATCCGCTGCACCACATTGGCGGGCATCTCCTCCACGATATCCACGGCATCGTCCACATATAATTCGTCCAGAACTTCCTTTAATTCCACATCGGAAAAGCCTTTGATCAGCAGTGCCTGATCCTCCGGGTCCATTTCCACAAAGGTCTCCGCCGCCTGCTACTTGGGCAGCAGCCGAAATAAAAGGGGGAGCTTTCCCTCGTCCATCTCTTCAAAAACCGCAGCCACATCCGACGGATTCATGGTAATCAGTACATCCCGTATGGAAGCGTAGCGCTTCCCCTCCAGCATGGCAGAAAGGGTTTCAGCCATGGTCACATTCACTTCTGCCATATCATTTTTCCTCCGTCAAACGCTTTACATAGCTGCGGCGTCTTTTGTGCTCCACCGCATCAAATCGCTGTTTCCATAAATTTCTGATGGGATAATTCGTTTCCAGATTCAGGTTCGTTTCCGCCCACTGGATGCTCTTCTTATTTCGAAGTATCTGATCCAGGCTATGGGCAATCATAACACTGACCCCCTTATTCTCCCAGGCGGGATCCACACCGATCAGGGCCAGATCCAGAATCTCCGGGTTTTTCCGCTCCCGCAAAATCCGGAACAGGCAGGCCGGGGTCAAACGGCCCTTGCTCTTTTGCACCGCCTTGGCAATGGAGGGAAAGCAGGCCCCGAAGCAGACCGGCTTATTGTTTTCATCCAACACCACCGTCACAAATTCCTTGCGAACAATCAGGCGGAAGTTGCTAAGGAGCATATCCCGCATCCCCCGGGTAAAGGGAACGGTGCCGTATATTTCGTTGTAGGCCTGGTCAATAAGGGCAAAGAAGGAATCCTTGTACCGGCGGATAAACTCCCCGGTGCTTTTGGAATCGTCCAGCCGCAGCTTATACCGCTTGGCAATAAGCTCGCTCATACGGGCCATTTTCCCGTCATCCTCTGCCCGGGGGCGGACCATGCTTTCCACCCAGTCGATTTCCTTTTCATAACCGCAGCCCTCGATCAGACCGGGATAATAATCATAACTGTATTGCTCCTCAAAGGTGGACAGGTGCTCAAAGCCCTCGATCAGCAGGCCTTCCCGCTCCAGATCGCTAAAGCCCAGGGGGCCCACCACCTCTTCCATGCCCTTTGACCGGGCCCAGGCCTCCACCGCTTCAAACAGGGCTCTGGCCACCTTTGGGTCGTTGATGGAATCAAAACGGGTGAAACGGATCCGCTTCTGCCCCCATTTCTCATTGCTGGAACGCTGGAGAATGCCGCTGATACGGCCCACCACCCGGTCATCCTCATAGGCCAGGTAGAAAATGGCCTCGCAGGTATCGTAATATACATAATCCTTC
>CACZSB010000136.1 GCA_902783765.1 uncultured Lachnospiraceae bacterium | reverse complement strand
GTGCCGGTAAATAAAGTGTTGTTTTGCAGCACCATGCTCACATCTTCCCGCAGGTTGTGGAGTTTGTATTCCTTCACGTCCACCCCGTCCACCAGCACGGAGCCTTCATCCGGATCGTAAAGCCGGGGGATCATGGACACCAGGGTGGATTTGCCGCAGCCCGTGGAGCCGGTAATGCCCACGGTGGCCCCGGCGGGGATTTTCAGATCGATGTTATGCAGCACCGCGTCCTCGCTGGTTTTATAATAACGGAAGGTGACATTTTTGAACTCGATGGCGCCCCGGGCTACCCGCTGCTCACCGTTCGCCTCCGGCAGATCCCGGATATCGCTCTCCTCCTTCAGCACCTCCAAAATCCGCTTGCCGGAGGCCATGGCCCGGGAAGAGAACATCAGCATGAAACTCATCATCAGCAGGGACATCAAAATCTGGGTGGCATAGGTGATAAAGGCAGACAAATCCCCAACAGGCATATCCCCCCGCAGAATAATGGGGCCGCCGATCAGCACCAGGGCTAAAATGGTGCCCTGCATCAGCAAGGTCATTAAAGGCTGGGTGGTGATCATCACCTTCACGGCGGATATGCTGGCGTCCTTCAGGCCCCGGTTCACCACTCCGAATTTTTCTTCCTCCCGGCTTTCCCGCACAAAGCTTTTCACCACCCGCACGTTAGTAACATTTTCCCGCACGGTGGTGTTGATATCATCTATGCATTCCTGCATTTTCTGGAAGCGGGGAAATCCTATCCGCAGCACCACCGCAATCCCCACCAGCAGCAAAGGGATGCTGACGGCAAACACCACCGCCAGAGACGGGCGGATGCGGATCGCCATAATCAAGGCGGCGATCATCATCCCCGGGGCCCGGAGCATCATCCGAAGCAGCATGCCCACAAAGTTGGTGACCTGGGTCACATCGTTGGTCATGCGGGTCACCAGGGAACCGGTGGAAAACTTGTCGATATTGGAAAAAGAAAAGGTCTGGATTCGGCGGTAAATGTCCTCCCGCAAATCTCCGGCGAAGTTCACCGTGGCCTTGGCCCCGAACCAGGCGCCGCCTATGCCCCCCGCCATCATATACAGGGCGGTGAAGATCATGCCTCCCATGGCCTGCCAGCCCATGGCAGAGGTGAGGGTGCCCTCATTGGCGGCGTTGATTACCCCCTGGAGATAGGTGGGCATCTGCACCTCTCCTATCACCTCGATAATCATACATAAAGGCCCCAGGACAAACCAGGGCCAGTAGGGCTTCACATATTTGAACCATCTTTTCATTGTCAAACGATCCCTTTTCTGTTTCTTCTCTTATTCTTTATATGTTACCACATATAAGACGGTCGGACAAGTCCGACCGCCCGCAGAACAATTGTCAAAATTATGACATGTTGGGTGTGCGAACGTATTTGGATAGCCTGCGCAGCAACCATAATCAAAGCCCGCGGATTCCATGGAAAACATTGAAAAGCCACAAAGGAAAAACTATAATAAACGAATCCGGTATCCGCAAAGATAAAGGCTTTTCGTATGGAATATGAACTGATTCGCAGTAAAAGAAAAACCTTAGCCGCCCAGATAAAAGAGGGCCGGCTGATTATTCGTGGGCCCCACTGGGTCAGAGAAAAAGATATCCTTCAGTTTATAGCGGATCATCGCAGCCGCCTCGAAAGCATGCTGGAAAAATCCCGGGCCCAAGCCCAGGCCTTAGCCTCCATCCCCCGACTTAGTCAGGAGGAGCTTTTGGACATAATCAAACAGGCCAAAGCTTATATCCCCGCCCGGGTCGCCTATTACGCGCCGCTGGTGGGGGTGCATTATAAAAGAATCAGCATCCGTACCCAAAGGGGACGATGGGGCAGCTGCAGCAGTCAGGGAAACCTGAATTTCAACTGTCTCTTAATGCTGGCGCCCCGGGAGGTATTGGACAGTGTGGTGGTTCATGAACTCTGTCATTTAAGGGAAGCCAACCATTCTGCCCGTTTTTATGAAGAGGTACTACGGGTTTATCCGGACTATCGCAGTTGGGATCGTTGGCTTAAGGAAAATGGTAAAAAACTCTTGGCCAGGCGGCCGGAGTAATAGGAAATTCCATTCTCCTATCTCCCGCTGATTAAATCATAAATCAGGGGATCACGGATTAAATGCTTCCACACGGTGTAGGTGGCTTTGATGAAATCCGGCTGCAAATTGCTTTGACTTTCTAAAAGAGGACAGCAATAGGGCAAAGGATCCGGATAATAAAGCAATGCCAGTTCCGACCCTTCTTCCCGGTAAACCAAAGGGGCATCTAAGCCCTCATCTTCAGAATCATGAAGAATCACAGCCTTTAAAGGAAAGGTTCGACATTGTATGGGCCGCAGCGCACGACGACAATGCTCCGGGCCCCGGCAATTTACAAAGAAAACATCTCCCTGCCAGGAAGGAGGGAAATCGTATTCCCCGGTGCTTTGCCTTTCCCAGCTAAGCCAGGGATCCTTGGGATTATGGACCTTTTCTTCCCCCGGCAGCAAATATAGTCCCAGCTTTTCCTGTTCCCCTGCCTGACAGCAGGCTGCGCCACAAATGCAGCCGCAGTCGAAGGGTACGGGAGAAACCCGGTCCAGCAGTCGATATATGGCACGATAGGTGCTTTTTCGGGTTTTTCCCTTTAACATACGAATCAGCGTTTATAAAGATAGCGGTCTCCGAACCCGGCGGCGTGTGATTTCCATAATACCCAGGGGCGTAATATCAATGGCCCGAGCGTAAACCGGATCCTGATCCAAAAGGCTGCGCATCAGATCCAACAAGGACTTCTCTTCTTCTTTGCTCTCCATGTTGATAAAATCCACCATTATCATACCGCTGAGATTCCGGAGCATCAGTTGTCTGGCCACTTCCCTGGCTGCCTCCTGGTTAATGTTTCGGACGCCTCCCGGCGCAGAAGCATTTTTCTCATCTTTTCCGCTGTTTACGTCAATCACTGTCATGGCCTCCGTTTGATCCAGCACCAGATAAGCTCCGGATTTAAGCCAAATCTGACGATTTATAGCCTGGGCCTTGATTTTTTCCAAATTCAAAAAGGCGCCCAGAGAAAGCTCATCCTCCCAAAGTTTCAGGGGCGGCTGACTCATGCCGCCTCTTTTAAACAAAAGCCTGCAGTCTTCCAGAATCTCGGGCTGATCACAAAGGATTTCTTCAATGTTTTCCAAGCCACAGTTTTTGATCCATTCCACATAAACAGCTTCCCCTTGCGCCACCCGGGCCGGCGCGGGAATATGCTCGGCCCTTTGCATGATTTCGTGATATTTTTCGTGCAGGCACGCTCCTTCCTGGCGAATCAAATCCAGCTGTGCTGTCTGCGCCGCTGTTCTCAGTACAAATCCGCAATGCTCCAAATAGGGACTCAAGGCCTCGTAAATGGCCTCCCGACGGGGGCCGTCAAATTCTCCCCGATGGGAAAAGGCCAGCATGCCGGCCTCCCCTGTGAGCACCAGCAAAATACCGGGCAAACTCATTCTCCCCGAGGCCCCGGGCAGTTTATTGCCAAAGGATTCCTGATCGATTTGTACTGTTATTTCCTGCCCGGCTTTCAGTTTTTCTCCATGAAGACTCATATGAGCAGTAAGACCTTCTCCCAGTTCCAAAAAGGCAGATTTCATCCCACCGGCCACCCGCTGTACCCGGGCCCGGTAAATGTCCCCAAAAGCGGCCTTTTCCTCCGGATGCATCCAGGCAATCCGTTCCGGCGTGCCCTCCTTGAATAAGAGGCACAAAAGCCCCTTTTCTCCCTGATGGGTCATAATCAATTTATACATAAGGCACTTCCTCTCCAACCTCTCCCAGGGAAAGGCCCGATTCTGTCATAAGATCAAGGCGCCGGATTGACAAGGGACTTAGATTCTCCGGAAGATTGGCTTCCCAAAGAAGCAACTCCCACACCGCCTCTGGCTTCACATTGGCCCGGCTTCCGGCCGAAAGCTCTAAAATCAGCCGGTTTTGATGGAAGCTCATGCGATATATGCAGGGTCTTAAATCCATCTCCAGACTTCGGGTCTTGGTTTTTTTCTCCACCGGAATACTCTCACGCTCCAGCAGCGACTTTCCGGCCTGTTCCAAGGGGGAAGTCCATGTCTGATTCAGGTTCAGAC
The DNA here is from genome assembly GCA_902783765.1 of uncultured Lachnospiraceae bacterium. GTDB lineage: Bacteria > Bacillota > Clostridia > Lachnospirales > Lachnospiraceae > UBA6987. The sequence continues at coordinate 12,473 of CACZSB010000136.1, read as the reverse complement.
CATATAGTGCCCGGCCCACACTGGCCATGGCATTTTCGCATTTTTCCGGCAAGAATCGCAGATCGTAAACTGGCAATTCCACCGATGTGGCCCTTACAAGGCGCTCCATGAGTTCACGTCTTAAGCCTTTAATAGCTTCAAAAGACGCTGAATGCTCAGGGGGAAATAACGAAGACTGTCCGGATTCGAGATCCAGTTCCGCATCCAGATATTCCCCCTCCGAGGATAGCCCCAGGCCCAGGGGCAGGGCAAAACTCATGATAGGATGGGGGGAAAAGCCTTTGGAATAGGCCATGGGAATCTCCGCCCGGCGAAAAATCTTCTGAAAGGTTCGCAGCACATCTAAGTGACCGATGTAGCAAAGGGCCCCTTCTTTACCGAATTTAACCCGAATCTTCATCTTTCACCTCTCTCGCCCTCTCCCGGACGCGGGAGAGGGTGGCACGGCGTCAGCCGTGACGGGTGAGGGCGACTGGCTCCCACCTTCAAAACAAATCCCGCATCCGTAGCTGGCGGCGCCGCAGCCGCTGCACTTTTCCCGGCAATTGGGGGTCACCAGGCCCTCCATGGCCCGCTCCCACTCCCGGCGGAGAAACTTCTTCGTAACGCCGATATCAATAAAATCCCAGGGGAACAGCTCATTTTCATCCCGTTCCCGCAGGGTATAAAAATCCGGATCCAGCTGGCAGTCCGCAAAGGCCTGCTGCCATCTATGATCATCAAAAAACTCATTCCAGGCATCAAAGAGGGCTCCCAGCTCATAGGCCCGGCGGATCACCGCCCCCATTCGTCTGTCTCCCCGAGCCAGGACTCCCTCCAGCACCGTCACATCCGCATCGTGGTATTCATAATGCAGGCAGCGGGCGTTGGGCTGGGCCCGGAAGGTATCCTTCACCAAATGGGCCCGGCGCAGATATTCTTCCTTCTTTTCCATTTTAGCCCACTGGAAGGGGGTAAAGGGTTTGGGTACGAAAAAGGAGGAGCTGGCGGTAATTTGGATCTTGCCCTTCCGCTCTTCCTTGGGGATCTCATCAAAAAACAGGGAAGCCACCTGCTGGCACAAGGCGGGAATGCCCCGCATATCCTCTTCCGTTTCCGTGGGCAGGCCCAGCATAAAGTAGAACTTCACCTTGGTCCAGCCCCCGTGGAAGGCCAGGGCGGAGCCCCGGAGGATATCTTCCTCGGAAAGCCCCTTATTGATCACATTTCTAAGCCGCTGGGTGCCGGCCTCCGGGGCAAAGGTCAGGCTGCTCTTTTTCACATCCTGAACCTTGCTCATCACATCCAGGGAAAAGGCGTCGATGCGCAGGGAAGGCAGGGAAATATTCACCCGGTTCCGGGAGCACATTTCCATAAGTTCCGTTACCAGGGGCGCAATCTGGCTGTGATCGCTGGAGCTTAAGGAGCTTAGAGATATTTCGTCATACCCGCTGTTTTTTAAGGCATGGCCAGCGATGGCCATCAGAGAATCCTTATCCCTTTCCCGCACGGGCCGGTAAACCATGCCTGCCTGACAGAAGCGGCAGCCCCGGATGCAGCCCCGCATGATCTCCAAAGTCACCCGGTCCTGCACCGGCCGCAGATAGGGAACAATGGGCCGCTCCGGATAGGCACAGGTATTCATATCCTTCACGATTACCCGCCGAACCTTTTTCGGTACCTGAGAGTTCAGAGGCGTGAAGGCGGCCAGCGTACCGTCCGGGTGATAGGATGCCTCGTAAAGTGAAGGTACATAAATCCCCGGAATGGAGGTCGCCGCCTGTAAAAAGGCCTGCCTGCCGGCCCCTTCTTGCTTCATTTGGATATATAAATCAAACAGGGCATTGTAGGAAACCTCTCCCTCCCCTATATAGAAAAGGTCAAAGAAATCCGCCAGGGGTTCCGGATTGTAGGTGCAGGGGCCGCCGCCGATCACCAGGGGATCCCCTTCCCCCCTGTCCCTGGCCAAAAGGGGAATGCGGCCCAGGTCCAGAACCTGAAGCACATTGGTATAGCACATCTCATACTGGAGGGTGATCCCCAGAAAATCGAAGGTATTGATGGGGTCCTGGGATTCCAGGGCAAATAGGGGGATCTGTTCTTCCCGGAGGATCTTATCCAGATCCGGCCATGGAGAATAAACCCGCTCACACCACACATCAGGCCGGGCATTAAATTGATCATACAGAATCTGCAGCCCCAGATTTCCCATGGCTATTTCATATACATCGGGAAAACAGAAGGCAAAGCGCAGGGCCACGGCCTCCTTATCCTTGATCACCGCATTCATCTCCCCCCCCACATAGCGGGCGGGCTTTTCCACGGTGTTTAAGATTTTTTCAGAAAGTGCCAATTTACGCATAAATTTATCATTTCCATGTGTTGTTCTGAGGTCTTGGGTCAAAAATATCGTAAGGCGGGAGCCAGTCGCCCTCACCCATCACGGCTTCGCCGTGCCATCCTCTCCCTCGTCAGGGAGAGGGCAAGAAGTTCCTCTCATCTAAATCCTTCTGCAGCAGGGGCAAAAAATGGGCCGGGGCCCCGGGGCCCTCCGAAACCACATAATCCTTATCCAGCTCCGCATACAAAAAGCTTTTGCGGCCTCCGGACTTGGCACGCTCCCAAAAATGCTTAAGCTCCCGAAAGGTCAGGTAAATCATTTCAAAAAAAAAAAAAAAAAACAAAAGCAGAAAGGCAATGCCGTCCTGACCCTCAAAATCCTCCATAAAGCGGTATTGATGCTCATGGATATTCTGCAGGGGGAATGTATCGCTTTTGCACTCCTTGGCATCAAAGCATACCGGGATCCCCTGAACGGAGCCGATATAGTCCACCGTGCTTTTGGCTTCAAAATAGGCCAGGGTGATATGGCGGGTATTTTTATCGATGGTCATGGGGGTAATGGGGGTGGGGATCTTTTGGATCACCGCCAGCTTATCCTCCCGATACCGCTCGATACTCATATTGACCATGGCTTCTAAGGTGGAACCCCGAAGCCCGTGATTATTCGCCATAATGACCTCCCAGTCCTACCACCACCTGCTTAAAGAAAACAGGCGGCTTGGCCTTAAAACCTTTGCCTTTTACGGCTTCAAAGGCCTTGCAGGCCTCCGTCGACAGTGCGCGCGGGGCTAATTCCCTGGGGAAAACCACCTCATGGCTGTGAAGCAGCTGTACCCGGAAGGGCCGGCCTAAGCGGGCCGCCAGTTCCCGATTGAAGGCCGTGTCTCCATATTTGGTATCCCCTATAATGGGATAGCCCGCCCGGGCCAGCTGGGCCCGAATTTGATGGCTCTTTCCGCTAATCAGCCGTACTTTAAGCAGGGAAAAGCCTGCTTCAAGATTTTCAGCCGGATAGGCAATCAGCTCCACTTTTTCCGTATCCGCTTCCGCTTTATCCAGAATGGTCACCCGATTGTCCGTCCTGTCCTTTCTCCAGTAGGATACAGAAGACAGGGGGACCGAAAGTCGCCCCTTGACCAGGGCCAGGTAGTATTTATCCACCAGTCTTTCCCGCAAAAGATAAGTCAAGAGCTGCTGCCCCGGCAGATTCTTTCCCGCCATCACCAGGCCGCTGGTATTGCGGTCCAGCCGGTGGGCCACCGAGGGGGTAAAGCCTAAAGAAGATTCCCCGGCCTTGTCTCTCAGATAGGTTGCGATCATTTCCGAAAGGGATTGATCCCCCGCCGCCGCCTTTTGGCTCAAAAGCCCTGCCGGCTTATTCACGATCAGAATATAGGGATCCTCGTAAATAACAGAAAAGGCTTTGGGGCCCGGGGCGCTGCCCCCCCTGCTTTGGGTTTCAGGAGAAGCCTTCCGGGGAGGGGTTTCCTTCCCCCGCATTTCCTCGAAGGTTTCCTCGGAAAAGAACACCTTCAGCACATCTCCGGCCAGAAGCTGCTCGCTGCCGGCGGCTTTCTTATCATTGAGGAGGATATTCTTTTTCCGGAGCATCCGATAAAGGAAGCCTTTTTCAGCTTCCTTGAAATACCGCATCAGGAATTTATCCAGCCGCTGGCCCGCGTCCAGAGGCCCAATGGTGATCTCTCTCACAGGCACATCCCCAATATAATTTCCTGGATCCGCTCCACGGAAGTGCGCTGCTCCTCCGTAAGCTCGCCGGGTATTTCCGAAAGACGGGCCAAATATTCGGGCCAGTCCCGGTAGACCTTCAGCCGCAGGTTCACATTTTTGGCCCTTAGCCGAAGGATGCAGTCCGATTCCAAGGGCACCCGTTCATCTTCCCTGATCCCGGGCCCATAAGCCACAATGGCATTATGATAGGCCACCAGATGGGCCAGATAATGGCGCTTTCCTTTTTCGTCCACATACATCAAATGATACAGCCCCAGCCCGTTTTCCTCAAAAGGGCTCACTTCCCTGCGCTTTTCCCCGGGCAGGGGCTTTCCCTTGCTCAGGGCCAGATAGGTGACCGTAAAATTGGCCATGGGCAGGACCATAAGCGCCGCCGGCACCACCAGAATATTCTTTTGCTTTTGGTAAATCAGCAGGCCTGCCATAAAAAAGAAAAGCACCAAAAAGGCGCAGCAGAGGGCAAAGCGCAGCTGCTGCCGCTTCCGGGCAGACAAATATTCATATTGCCCTTTTGCATAAGGGTTGGAAAAGAATTCTATCATAGAACAGCTCCGGAAAAGGGGGGCGGAAAGCCGCCCCCCTGCTTATTACTCTTCTTCTGAGGTCTCCGGCTCCGGCTCGGTCTGAGCCCCGGTCTCGCTCTGCTGATTGTGCAGCTCCGCCCGGTTGGATGCCACCACCTGATAGCTGGCATTCATCTGGTTATAGAAGCTGTTGAAACGGTTCTGCATGCTCTCCATGGAGTGGCCCAGGAAATCCTGGAGCCCCGCCAGCAGGGAATCCGTATAATTCATGGCGCTTTGACGAATCTCATCTGCTTCCAGAGTCGCCTCATCGATCATCCGCTGGGCCCGATCCTCCGTCTCCTGCATCAGCTTCTTGGCATCAGCGGTGGCGGTTTTCATAATCTCGCTCTGAGAAACCATCTCGGACTTGATACGATTGGCCTCCACCAGGGTGTCCTCAGCCTGACGGCGGGCTTCCGTAAGGATTTCGTCCTTATTGGCAATGATTTTCTGATACTTCTTAATTTCCTCCGGCGTGCGCATTCTCAACTCCACCAGCATATCGTCCATCACATCTTTTTCCACCACGATACGCTTGTTGTTGGAGAAGGTCTGGGATTTACAGCCATCCAGGTACTCTTCCATCTCATTGATAATCTGTTCGATTCTGCTCATTGGAAACTCCCCCGTTGAAATATACTATAACATCTTTCGTTATGATTTTTGATACTTTTCCGCCACCAAAGACGCAATATCGGCGGGTACAAAGGCGGAAATATCGCCGCCGCCGGATGCCACTTCCCGGGCCATGCTGGAGCTTAAATAGCTGAACTTGGGATCCGTGCCCAGAAACACCGTTTCCAGAGAAGGATCCAGCACCCTCAGGCCTTGGGCCACCTTGATTTCTGCCTCAAAATCCGAAGCATCCCGCAGGCCCCGCAAAATCTGGGTCACCCCCAGCTCATGGCTAAAATCAATTAGAAGACCCTCAAAGCAGACCACCTCAGCCTGAGGAATATCCGCCAGGGTACGACGAATCATTATAACACGCTCCTCCACGGAAAACAACGATTTTTTATGGGGATTCACCAGAACGCCCACGTAAACCTTATCAAAAAGGCAGGCCGCCCGGCGGATCAGATCCAGGTGTCCCAGGGTCAGGGGGTCAAAGCTGCCGGGATATAATATTTTTCTCTTAGGATTCTGAGGCATAAGATTCACTCCTGCGGATAAATATATGCTTATTATTTTTATACTCTTTTTCCCGGAAAATTTCCAGTCCCAACGCCGCCGGAATATCCAGGTTCCGTTCCCGGCGGGCCTCGATGATGATCCAGCCACCTTCTGCCAAAAGATCAGCCGCCAGGATCTCCTTAAGGACCTGCTCTTCACATCCCCCATCATAGGGCGGATCCAGAAAGATCATATCAAAGGGCTCCCCCTTCTCCGCCCCCAGCTGTTTTACGGCAGCCTGAGCCTCCCGGGGTATGAGCCGGGCCCGATCCGCCAGCCTGGTGCGGGCCAGGTTATCTTTAATGCAAAGCTGGGCCTGGCGGCTCAGATCCACAAATACAGCGGCCCGGGCGCCCCGGCTTAAAGCTTCAATGCCAATGGCTCCGGATCCGGCAAAAAGATCCAGAAAGCGGCAGCCCTGTATCCGGGGCTGAAGGATATTGAACAGGGTTTCTTTAATTTGCCCCGAGGTGGGCCTCGTGTCCAGCCCCGGAGGGGTTTTTAATTGTATTCGCCGGGCACTGCCCGCTACTACCTGCATATCTGATTCTCCAATTATCCTCTGATTTTCCCTGTGGGCGATCTACAGACCTTTTAAAAGAATTTTCACGCCCAAAAAAATTAAGATGCCGCCGCCCAAAATCGTGGCTTTCCAGGCCAGATGCTCCCCGGCTTTTTTGCCCAGCAATAATCCACCCAGGCAAATCAAGAAGGTTATCCCTCCAATGATTCCACAGCCGCCAAACACCTGCAAAATACCACGGCTGCCAAAAGCAAAACCGGCGGAGAGGGCATCCACGGAGGTGGCCAGAGCCTGCAGCAGAAGCAGGGAAAGACTTAAAGTATTTGTATCTGTCACCGATTCCGGCATTTTCCGCTTTTCCAGGCCCTCCCGAATCATTTTAATGCCGATAAGAACCAAAAGCACGCAGGCCACCCCGGGGAAATATTGCTGCACTGCTCCCAGAAATCGGCCCGCCCGTTCCACCAAAAACCAGCCCACAAAAGGCATGGCCATTTGGAAAAGACCGTAGGTTCCCGCCAGACCCAGCATCCGGCCCTTCTTCATATGGGGCTCCCGGAGGGCATCCGCCAGCGAAACGGAGAAGGCGTCCATGGCCAGACCTGTTCCCAGAGCCAGACAGCCCAGTATATATTCCCCTGTGATCATTAAGCTATACCCTTCCTTTCCGTCCCAGTATAACATGCCCTGTAAGGAATGAACAGATACTTGTGAGAAGGGCTGCATAATGATATACTTTGCAAAAATGAATCTGAGAGGCAATCAACCATGCAATTGGGCATTTTAGGTCTTCCCAATGTGGGAAAATCCACCCTGTTTAATTCCCTGACCCGGGCCGGTGCCGAGGCCGCCAATTATCCTTTCTGCACCATCGACCCCAATGTGGGGGTGGTGCCGGTTCCCGATGAGCGATTAAAGCTTTTGGGGGATTTTTATAACAGCAAAAAAATCACCCCGGCGGTGATTGAATTTGTGGATATCGCCGGGCTGGTCAAGGGAGCCAGCAAGGGTGAAGGGCTTGGCAACCAGTTTCTGGGGGCCGTCCGGGAGGTGGATGCCCTGGTCCATGTGGTACGCTGTTTTGAGGATCCCAATGTGGTGCATGTGGACGGCAGCGTGGACCCTGTAAGGGATATTGAAACCATACAGCTGGAGCTGATCCTGGCGGATCTGGAGGTGCTGGAGCGGCGCATTGCCAAAACCGCCCGCACCGCCATGAATGATAAGACCGCCGCCGGAGAATTGAAGATCCTCAAAAAACTGAAGGAGGTCCTGGATGAAGGCCGTCAGGCCAAGTGCTTTACCCCGGAAAGCGAGGAGGAGGCTGCTTTTGTAAACGCCCTGGGGCTTTTGTCCCATAAACCGGTGATTTACGCTGCCAATGTGGGAGAGGCTGAACTGGCTGATGAAGGGGCCTCCAACACCCATGTGGCCGCCCTGAAAGACTTTGCCGCCGCGGAAGGCAGCGAATGCTTTGTGATCTGTGCCCAGCTGGAGGCAGAGCTTTCCGAGCTGGATGATGATGAGCGGGCAGAGTTTTTGGCGGATCTGGGCCTGAAGGAGGCAGGTCTGGAAAAGCTGATTGCCGCCAGCTATCGTTTGCTGGGTCTTATGAGCTTTTTGACCGCCGGAGAAAAGGAGACCCGGGCCTGGACCATTCCCCTGGGCACCCGGGCTCCCCAGGCCGCAGGGAAGATCCACAGCGACTTCGAGAAGGGCTTTATCCGGGCAGAGGTGGTAAATTACCGGGATCTTTTAGAGGCCGGTTCCTATGCCGCCGCCAAAGACAAGGGCCTGGTTCGGGTGGAAGGCAAGGAATATATCATGAAGGACGGCGATGTGGTACTCTTCCGCTTCAATGTTTAAGCATAAAGGCTTGCCAAACAGGCGCTTTTAGGCTATATTCAGATTAACACCAGTTTGTGAGAGGACAAATAAGATGAAAGATACGGACAAGAATAATGATATGGTCAATGACAGCTACGAAGACGAGCTGATTCTGACTTTGGAAATGGAGGACGGCACCACCGAGGATTGCATCGTCCTGGCCATCTTCCCCCTGGAGGAAAAGCAGTATATTGCCCTGGTACCTGTGGATCAGGCGGATGATGAAGAGGGGGATATTTATCTTTACGAGTACAGTGAGGATGAAGAAGGTCAGCCTATTTTGGGCGATATTCCCGACGACGACCAGTTTGAGGCTGTGTGCGACCGCTTCGATGAGATCTGCGACGAAGAGGATTTCGATGAATTAGTTCCCACCACCGAGGACTGAGTTCTCATACAGTAGGGCCTTCAGGCCCGTTTCACCCAGAAAGCGGGAAGCCTCCCGCATTTTTTCGTGAGCGGAAAGGCTGAAGCTGATATAAAGACGCCGGGCCGCCCTTGTGATGGCCACATAAAGCAGCCTTCTTTCCCCCTCCATATCCTCCCGAGAAAGCTTTTTGCTGCCGGGCATCCGGTCTTCATTCATAAAGGGAAGAAAGACCCCATCATATTCCAGTCCCTTGGCGCCGTGCATGGTGAGGCAATCCGCCTTAACCCCCGCTTCTTCCAGGGCTTTACTGATTTGCTGCAGCTGCAGATTGCTGCGGCAAAGCACCGCCCGATTATCCCGGGGATAGCTTATCAAATCTGCCTTTACCGCCGCCACCAGACCCATCATTTCCTCTTCCTGATGGGCAAAGGCCAGGATACGGACCCTGTCCTGCCGGGGGCCCCGACTCACCAGCTTCTTTTTATAGCGAAGACGGTTATGGGAAATCATGCGCCGGGCGGCCCTTAAAATCTTAGGCCCACAGCGGTAACACTCCTTTAAGCGGTAAATCCTGGCATCGGGGAAATAATCCTTAAAGTGCAGAATGATTCCCTGATCTGCTCCACGGAATCCGTAAATGGCCTGATCCTCATCTCCCACTGCAAAAAAGTTCTCCCCTGCCCCGCTAAGGGAGCGAAGCAAGGAAAATTGCAAAGGACTCACATCCTGAAATTCATCGATCAGAATATGGGTAAATTGCTGCTGCCAGCGACGCAGCACCGCGGGATTTTTGAACAAGGCCACGCATTCCCAGAGAATATCTTCAAAATCCAGGAGCAAATAGGACCGACGCCGGGTTTCATAAATATCCATCACAGTCCTTAAGCCTTCGGAGGCCTGCCCCGCCCCGGCCCCTTCACTTTTCAGCTTTCGGATCTCATGGGATATCAGCTCCGTTTCCTCCCGGGCCGGAGTACGGCCCAGGCAGCTTGCAAGGGCCTCTTCCACCAATTTCAGGCGACGGCCCTCCCCCATGATGTCAAAGTTTTTTTGGGGATATTCCCTGCGAAGGATAGAATAAAACAGACTGTGTATGGTGCCGAAGCTTAAGGCCTTTTCCGGGCCGTAAAGCTTTTCATAGCGCAATTTCATATCCCGGGCGGAGGCCCGGGTGAAGCTTAAAACTGCAATTTTCTCAGGAGATATCTGGAATTTGTGAATGAGTGTGTAAACCCGCCCGGTGATCAGGGCCGTTTTGCCGGAGCCGGGGCCGGCCAGTACCAAAGCCGGCCCCTTCCGGTGCAGGATCGCTGCCTGCTGCCGTTTATTATATTTCATGCTTGGACCTTAGGAAAGCGCCTCCAGCCGTTTCAGGCTATGCCGGATCCGCAGAAGGGATTCCTCCCGGCCCAAAATCTCCATGATCTCATAGGCACCTCCGGGGGTGTTGGCCTGACCGGACACGGCAATCCGCAGGGGCCAGAGCACCTGACCCGTTTTCCGGCCGCTCTCCTCTATATAAGCCCCCAAAAAGCCTTTAAGGCTCTCCAAAGAGTAATCCTCCAAGGATTCCAGCCGGGGCAGCAAGTCCGTCAGGATTTCCCTGGACAGGCTCTCATCCGTCTTCATCTTTTTGTGGACGAAAAGCTCCAGATCATAATCCGGCAAAACCTCAAAAAAGCGGATGGCCTCGGGAATATCCGGGAATACCTCTATGCGGCTTTGCATCAAATCCGCAATCTTTTCCAGATTCAGCGGCCGGCTGATGACTTTTTTCACCTCCGGCAGGGCTCGCTGGTAATATTTCTCCGAGGGCATCTGTTTGATATATTCGCTGTTGAGCCAGCGGAGCTTGGTCATATCGAAAACCGCCGGAGATTTGTTGATCTTCCGGTAATCGAATTTCCGAATCAGCTCCTTTAAATCAAAAATCTCCTGATTGTCCTCGGGACTCCAGCCCAAAAGGGCCACATAATTCACCACCGCTTCATCCACAAAGCCCTGTTCCAAAAGATCCTCATAGGAGGAATGGCCGCTGCGTTTGCTGAGCTTCTTTTTATGCTCGTCGGTGATCAGAGGACAGTGGACATACACCGGTTCCTCCCAGCCAAAGGCCTGGTAAAGCCGGGTATATTTGGGGGCCGAGCTCAAATATTCGTTGCCCCGCACCACATGGCTGATGCCCATAAGATGATCGTCCACCACATTGGCAAAATTATAGGTGGGAAAGCCGTCGGATTTTAACAGGATCATATCATCCAGCTCCGCATTGGGCACGGTGATATCCCCGTATAAAACATCGGTAAAGGTGGTGGTCCCTTCATTGGGCGTATTCTGCCGCACCACATGGGGCTCTCCCGCCGCCAGACGGGCCTGAATCTCCTCCTTGGGCAAATGGAGGCAGTGCTTGTCATAAACGGTGATCTCCTTGGTTTCCCCGTCCACCGTCATGGTCTGCCGCAGGCTCTCCAGTCGCTCCTTGGAACAGAAGCAATAATAGGCTTCTCCCTTTTCAATGAGGATTTCGGCATACTTTCTGTAGATGCCCGCATGAACCCGCTCACTTTGAACATAGGGTCCCACGCCTCCATCCTTGTCGGGGCCTTCATCCGGTATCAGGCCGGTTTTTTCCAGGGTCCGATTGATGATCCCCACGGCCCCTTCCACCTGCCGTTCCTGATCTGTATCCTCAATGCGAAGAAGAAAATCCCCCTCCTCATGCTTGGCGATCAAATAGGCATACAGGGCAGTCCGTAGATTCCCCACATGCATGCGTCCCGTGGGACTGGGTGCGTATCTGGTTCGAATTCGCTGCATCATAGCTTTAAACCTTCCCGAAAAATATGGCTAATTGTATTGCATTCAAGGAAAAAAGGCAAGTATAAAGGCAAGTATCCTTCGATTATTAATCATCATAATACTCAAAAACATGTCCGTAGAGCCGCACGGTATCTCCCTCCTGAAGCCCTTTTTCCTTTAGGGCATCCAAAATGCCCCGTTCCCGGAGGAATCGCTGGAAGAACAAAAAGCCCTTCTCGCTCATAAGATTGGTATAGCCCAGCATCTTTTCCACCAGGGGGCCCTCCACCACATATTCCTTATCCTTTTCGTTATACTCCACCGTATAGGGCAGATCCAGGGTCAGCACATCCGTCCAATCAAATTCCTTTTCAAAAACCACCGGCTCCCGGCCCAGGGTCTCCAGCATCTGGGAGATCTTATATAATAAGTCCTGGACCCCCTGCCCCGTGGCGGCGGAGATCTCAAAATAGGGCAGATTGTGGGCCGAGGCATAGGCCTTCAGGCGGGCCGGGATCTCCGAATCCGGGGCCACCAGATCCATTTTGCCCGCCACTAAAATCTGAGGCAGGGCCGCCATTTTTTCACTGTAGCCCTTCAACTCACCGTTGATAATCTGAATGTCCTCTAAAGGATCCCGCCCCTCAAAACCCGAGGCGTCCACAATATGAACCAGAAGCCGGGTGCGCTCCACATGACGCAAAAAGTCATGGCCGAGACCCACCCCCTGGGCGGCCCCCTCGATAAGCCCCGGGATATCCGCCATCACAACTCCTGCTCCCCCGGGCAGATTGACCACCCTCAAATTAGGGGTGATGGTGGTGAAGGCATAATCCGCAATTTTAGGCTTTGCATTGGTCACGGCGGCCAGCAGGGTGGATTTGCCCACATTGGGAAAGCCCAAAAGGCCCACATCGGCAATCAGCTTTAATTCCAGCACCACGGTGCGCTCCTGGCCCGGCCGGCCGGGTTTCGCATACAGGGGGGCCTGCATGGTGGGGGTGGCGTAATTCATATTGCCGCTGCCGCCCCGGCCACCTTTCAAGAGCACCTCCCGGCTGTTTTCCCCGGACATGTCTGC
>CACZSB010000135.1 GCA_902783765.1 uncultured Lachnospiraceae bacterium | reverse complement strand
GGGAGATTATTCAGCGGACTGCGGCGGCGGAGCGACTGGAAGCCTTTCATTTTACCCAGCGAAACGAGGTGGAAAGCTTTGCCCGGGATGAAATGATGCGCACAAGCCCCGAGACCCTGGAGCGGAAACGGCTGATTGCGGCCCTGGCCGGCAGCCGAAATTTTGCCACCACCCATATGCTGATTGACCGCCTTTCCCAGGTGAAGGATTGGAGCGAGAAGGAGCGGGAAGAACTGCTGCGCATCGGAGAGCAGAACCGGCAGATCTATTTTATGCTGGGGGATGCCCGGGTGGGAGCTTTTTACCGGAGTCTTTTGGAGGGGGCCCGGCCGGAGTCCCTCTTTGCCCGCAGCATAGGGGAGGCCCTGGGCTTGCAGAAATAAAAAAAGGCGGCCCCGGGGCCGCCTAAAAAAACACTTTTTATCTCAGGAATCCGAGGCTGCCGATAATGGGCGCATCCTTGGCCTGTCCCTTGCATACCTGGAAGAAGAGGATGATCCGCACCACAAACAGGATGATGAGGCAGATAGGTCCGGCGATCCAGCCTGCGAGGGGAACGATCATTATGATGTAGGACAGAATCTCGCACAGGGTGATCTTCAGGGATTGACGGGCGTGGAACATGGCATAATCAGACTTCTGAGCGGCCAGCAGGGCGATAACAATGCCAAATACGCTTAAAAGATAAGTGGCCATGGCAAACACCTTGTTGTCAGAAATATCTGCCGGGGAAAAATCAGCGGTGTGATCCGTAAAATCATAGCCGATGTTTTGGGGAGCGGCATTTAACGCCGCACCGCAGCTGGGGCAGACGGCGCTGCCGTCTTCCACCTGAGTTCCGCAATTGGGACAAAAAGCCATATTATTACCTTCCTTTCGCTCCGGAAAAACCGGCTTTGTAAAATTCTTAGATTTAGTATAAAACAATCATTATGAATTGTAAAGAGGACCACCTGTCTTTTTCCTTGCTGTCGGCTTGAATTCGCCGGGTTCCTTTGGTATAATTCCATATTGTCTGGTAACAGCAGAAAAGAGTTTTAGGAGGCTTGTTATGAAGGTTCTGGTTATCAACTGCGGCAGCTCGTCTTTAAAGTTTCAGCTGATCGATTCCGAAAGTGAAAAGGTTCTGGCCAAGGGGCTTTGTGAACGGATCGGCATCGACGGGCGGCTCACCTATTCCCCCGCCGGCGGCGATAAGCATGTTTTTGAAGATCCCCTGCCCAATCATACCGTGGCGGTGAGCGGCGTGCTGGCCAAATTGACGGATGAAAAGATCGGAGTGATCGCTTCCCTGGGTGAAATCGGAGCCGTGGGCCATCGCATCGTTCACGGGGGAGAAAAGTTTGCCCAGTCCACCCTGCTGACGGAGGAAGCCATTCAGGCGGTGGAAGCCTGCAGCGAGCTGGCGCCCCTGCACAATCCCGCCAATATCATCGGCATCCGGGCCTGCCAGGAGCTGATGCCCGGGGTTCCCATGGTGGGGGTTTTCGATACCGCTTTCCATCAGACCATGCCCCCCAAGGCCTTTTTATACAGCCTGCCTTATGAATACTATACCAAGTACGGCGTACGCCGTTACGGCTTCCACGGCACCTCCCACAGCTATGTTTCCAAACGTGCTGCGGAGATTTTAGGGAAGGACGTGAAGGATTTAAAGATTATCGTTTGCCATCTGGGCAACGGGGCTTCCATTTGCGCCGTGGACGGGGGCAAATCCGTGGACACCTCCATGGGCTTTACCCCTCTGGAGGGCCTTACCATGGGCACCCGCTCCGGGGGCATGGATCCCGCCATCATCGAATATATTGCCGGGAAGGAAAATATGACTCTTTCCGAAGTGTTGAACGTGCTGAATAAAAAGTCCGGCGTTCAGGGTATTTCCGGGGTCTCCAGCGATTTCAGAGATCTGGAAAGCGCCGCGGCGGAGGGCAATCAGCGGGCACAGGACGCTCTGGATGTGTTCACCTACCGGGTGGCCAAGTTCGTGGGCTATTATGCCGCCGCCATGAACGGGGTGGACGTGATCTGCTTCACTGCCGGTATCGGAGAAAATGATATGGCCGTCCGGGCGGAAGTTATGTCCTATCTGGGCTATCTGGGCTGCTATCTGGACAAGGAAGCCAACAATGTCCGGGGAGAGGAACGGATCATTTCCACGCCGGATTCCAGGGTGACGGCCATGGTGGTGCCCACCAATGAAGAACTGGCCATTGCCCGGGAAACGGTGGCTATCGTCAACAAATAAGGGTGCCTATAAGTCGCCCTCACCCGTCACGGCCAAGGCCGTGACACCCTCTCCCGCGTCCGGGAGAGGGCAAGAAAAACCTGCAGGGGCGGCCAATGGCCGCCCCACACTGTAAGGAGAAGAAATGCGCATCATATTTATGGGAACCCCGGAATTGAGCAGAACCGTCCTTAAGGCCCTTTTGGAGGCCGGTCATGAGGTCATACTGGT
>CACZSB010000134.1 GCA_902783765.1 uncultured Lachnospiraceae bacterium | reverse complement strand
GGGTCCCGGCGGGAAGCCGTCCCATAATGTTCTGGATATTTTCGGCCATGCGGCCGGGATAAAGATTAAAATAAATCCGTTCCATCAGGATACCGGTCAATGAGTCATATAATAGGTCAGCTGCATCAGGCTTTCCGACAGGTGAACATTTTCCACCACCGCATCCCCCGGCAGTTCCAAATCCAGGTGAGCAAAGTTCCAGAAGCCCCGGACACCCTTGTCGTAAAGCTCCCGGGCCATCTGCCGGGCCTGTTCCTTGGGGATGGTCAAAACGGCGATATCCACTTTATTATTCTTCAAATAAGCGGACAGCTCCCTCATCTGATATACGGGCAGCCCCCGCACCGTGATGCCCGCCCGTTCCGGATCGATATCAAAAAGCGCCCGGATATACAGACCCCGGCCCTCGAAATTGCTGTAGCCTGCCAGGGCCCTGCCCAGATTGCCGGCGCCGATAACGATCAGGTGATGCTCACGATCCAACCCTAAAATCCGGCCAATTTCGTTGATCAGTCTAGAAACATTATAGCCATAACCCTGCTGACCGAAACCGCCGAAATGATTCAGATCCTGGCGGATCTGGGAGGCGGTCACCTGCATGAGTTCAGAAAGCTCCCCGGAAGAAATCCGGTCCACACCCTGGGCCTTCAGCTCCGAAAGAAAACGCATATATCGGGGTAAACGTTTGATTACCACCTGAGAAATCCGGTTTGTTTCCATATCTGTCTCCTTCAATTCTTTCTGCAGCTTTATTGACTTATTATAATTTATTGACATCATCCTGTCAAGGAAAAAGCCCTTGCACCCGGCGGGGCTTTTCGTTATGATAGGGAGGATTTTAAACGGTTTTCAGAAAGGAGCCCGGCCCGAAATGCTGTTGGCCTGCCGTGATTTATGCAAAAGTTTTGATGCCTTCCCGGTGCTTCAGGGGGGCTATTTCCACCTGGAGGAGAAGGAAAAAGCAGCGGTGGTTGGAATCAACGGGGCCGGAAAAACTACGCTGCTGAACCTGATCAGCGGAGCCCTGACCCCCGATGATGGCCAGGTGCTGCTGACCCGGGGAGCCAAGCTGGGCTATCTGACCCAGCACCAGGCGCTAAGCTCCCACAGGAATATTTACGACGAACTGGCCTCTGCCCGCCAGGCGGTGCTGGATATGGAAAAGCAGCTGCGGCAGCTGGAGGAGGCCATTGCCCGGGAAAAGGGGGAGGTCCTGGAATCCCTTATGGCCCGCTACAGCCAGCTTTCCCAGGATTTCGAAGCGGCAGGAGGCTATGCCATCCGCAGCGAAGTCACCGGGGTGCTGAAGGGCCTTGGTTTTAAGGAGGCGGATTTTTCCCGTCCCTGCTCCGTGCTTTCCGGGGGAGAAAAAACCCGGGTGGCCCTGGGCAAGCTGCTGCTGACCCGACCGGATTTGATGCTTTTGGACGAACCCACCAACCATTTGGATATCGCCTCCGTCAGCTGGCTGGAGGGCTATCTGAAGGACTACCCCGGTGCTCTGCTGCTGGTGTCCCACGACCGCTATTTTATGGATCGGGTGGTGAGCAAAATCGTGGAGGTGGAATCCGGCCGTTTCCGCATGGTCAGCGGCAATTACAGCCAATATGCAGAAAAGAAGGCGGCGGAACGGGCCATTGCCTTAAAACAGTATCAAAACCAGCAGCAAATCATCCGCCATCAGGAGGAAGTAATTGCCAGGCTGAAATCCTTTAACCGGGAAAAATCCATTAAGCGGGCGGAAAGCCGGGAAAAGCAATTGGAAAAGATGGTCCGGCTGGAAAAGCCCCGGGAAATCCGGGATGCCATGCACCTTTCTCTAAAGGAGGCGGGTCTGAGTGGCGAAATGGTGCTCTCTGTGGAGGAACTGAGTCAGCAGTTCGGAGAGAAAAAGCTATTTGAGAATCTTTCTTTTCAGCTGCGCCGGGGGGATAAATGTGCCCTGATTGGGGAAAACGGCAGCGGAAAAACCACCATACTAAAGGCGGTGACAGACCAGCTTCGGCCTGACCGGGGTCAGATCCGTTTCGGAGCCCAGGTGGTATCTGGTTATTATGATCAGGAACAGCACAATTTTGACGAAAGCCGCACCCTTTTTGAAGAAATACGGGAAAGCTACCCCAGCCTGTCGGATACCCAGATCCGCAGTCACCTGGCGGCCTTTCTGTTTACGGGGGATGAGGTTTTCAAACCCATCTCCGGCCTTTCCGGCGGAGAACGGGGGCGTCTCTCCCTGGCTAAATTAATGCTCTCTCCCTGTAATCTGCTGATTCTGGACGAGCCCACCAACCACCTGGATATCACCTCCCGGGAAATCCTGGAGGAGGCCCTGGAGCGCTTTGAAGGGACCTTGTTTTTCGTGTCCCATGACCGTTATTTCATCAACCGGCTGGCGGGACGGATCCTGGAGCTGGAACAGCAAAATCTGACGGAATATCTGGGTAATTACGACGCCTATCTGGAAAAGAAGTCGGAACGCGCCCCCCAGCCTTCTCCACATAAAGGAGGCCCCGCTTCCAGTGATTCGGCCCGGGAACGGCAGCTGAAAAAGGAGGCGGAGACCCGGCGTCGCCGCCAGGAAAACGAGCTTAAAAAAACCGAAGCCCTTATTGAGGAAAAAGAGGCGGCCCTGGCGGAACTGGAGGCCCAAATGGCCCAGCCGGAGGTGGCCACCAATGCCGGCCGTTTAACGGAGCTGGACCTTACGGCCCGGGCCTTAAAGGCAGAGATCGAGGCCCTGTATCAGCAATGGGAGGGCATGTCGCAGTAGCCGTCCAGTTCCCTTTCCCGATCCTGCCATTCCTTTAGGCTTTCTTCTATCATCTCATCATAACCGCTTAGGGCGGCAAAGGGAGAAAACTGGGCAGCCCGGGCGGCCCGGCTCATGGGTGCATGGCGCCGGGATTGGGGCCGGGGCATATCCAGCATGGCTTCATAGGATAGGGGCTCTGTTTTCATGAGGATTCTCCTCCCTGGGCCTTATGGCCGCCGATCTGCTGATTCCGCTCCCGGGCGGTGGCCCCGGGTTCCAGATTCATACCCCGGAGCACCGCATTTTTTCCGT
>CACZSB010000133.1 GCA_902783765.1 uncultured Lachnospiraceae bacterium | reverse complement strand
GGCCGGATTGTTCCTATCCATTTGATGGGATTTGCGGCGCTGTGGTGGCCCTGAAGCTTATGCAATTGGTTTATCGGCAGGCGGGACGGGATGAAATGGCCCTGCTGAAGTCTCAGCTGGCCTATGCGGCCATGGCCACGGTGGCGGATGTTATGGATCTGCGGGAGGAGAACCGGATTATTGTGCGGGAGGGCTTAAAGGCCCTGGAACAAACAGAAAACGAGGGGATCCGAGCCCTGATTCGGGCCCAGGGGCTGGAGAATAAGCCCCTTAGCCCCTATCATATCGGCTTTGTCTTAGGCCCCTGTTTTAATGCGGCGGGCCGCTTGAAAACTGCCATGCTGGCCCGAAAGCTTTTGGAAGCCCGGGGCCAGGAGGCGGAGGATCTGGCCCGGGAGCTGATGGAGTTAAACGGCCAGCGTCAGCAATTGACCCAGGCAGGGCTTAAGGAGGCAGAGGAAAAGCTGGGAGAAGGGCCCCTGAGTCCGGTGCTGACGGTCCATCTGCCGGATGTCCATGAAAGCGTGGCGGGAATCATTGCCGGCCGCTTAAAAGAAAAGTATTTCCGCCCCGCCCTGGTGATCACCGGCCGGGGAAGCTGCAAGGGATCCGGCCGTTCCATTGCGGCTTATCATTTGGTGGAACATCTGGCGGCGGAGGCGGCACTGCTGGATCGCTTCGGAGGCCACAAGATGGCGGCAGGCTTTTCCTTAAAGGAGGAAAACATCCCGGCCCTGGCCCGTGCTTTAAGTGAAAAATCAGGTTTGACAGAAGAGGATTTATGTCCTATAATAAGCCTCGACGCTGCGATGCCCCCAGAGTATGCCAGCCTGGAACGGATTCGGGAATGGGAGATGCTGGGCCCCTTCGGGAAGGGGTTTGAACGGCCCCTGTTTGGCCGCAGCGGACTGGAACTTTTGGGTTTGCGGGTTCTGGGGCAGAAACGAAACGCCCTGCGTCTCAAATTCACCAACGATAGCGGCATTCTTTTTGAAGGGATCTGGTTCGGAGATGTGAGCGTGTGGGAGAGTTTCCTGGCAGAACACTACGGGGAAAAGACCTTTTCACTTTTGGAAAGAGGGCAGACCCGGATAAAAATCGCTCTGGCCTACCAACCCATGCTTCATGAGTATCAGGGCAAGAGCAGTATCCAGTTCCAGATCAAACATTTTCAGGCGGTGACTTAGCTCAGTTGGGATGAGCGCTTGGTCGACAACCAAGAGGTCGCCGGTTCGAGCCCGGCAGCCACCACGAAGAAAGGCGCGAAAGCGCCTTTTTGCGTGGGAGGAAGAAAGCGTAGAATCTCTAAAGAGGTGAAAGCGCCGGATCAAATGCATAAGTGACAGTGTACAAGTGACAAAACTGTTACTATGGTGTATAATAATGTCACTTCGGAAAGCGAGGGACGAGATATGAATAAAAAGCTGGAAGATTATGTGGTGACCATACCGGATTTCCCGGAGCCCGGCATCATGTTTCGGGATGTGACGAGCATATTGCAGGATCCCCAGGGCTTTAAGCTGGCGGTGGATCAGCTCCTGACCATGGTTCAGGATTTGGATTTTGACGTGATCGTCGGGGCCGAATCCCGGGGCTTTATCTTTGGCGCTCCCCTGGCGTACAAGCTGCAAAAATCCTTTGTGCCCGCCCGGAAGGAGGGCAAGCTCCCCCGAAATACCATCAAGCAGGCCTATGATCTGGAGTACGGGCAGGCGGTGATGGAAATCCATGCCGATGCTATCAAGCCCGGTCAGCGGGTGGTGATTATTGATGATTTGATAGCCACCGGCGGCACAGTGAATGCCATTGCCAAGCTGGTGGAAAAGCTGGGGGGCCAGGTGGTAAAAATCTGCTTTGTAATGGAGCTTGAGGGCCTGAATGGCCGGGAGCTTTTAAAGGACTATGATGTGGACAGCTGTATCGTCTACGAAGGGAAATAAATGATCACCTCCCTGTCCAATCCTCGGGTAAAGGAAGCTGCAGAGCTGGTGAAAAAGGCCTCCGCCAGAAAGGAGAGAGGTCTTTTTGTGGTGGAAGGCCGCCGCTTTGCCGGGGAGATCCCCCTGGAGCGCCTGGCAGCAGCCTATGCCACCCCGGAATTTGCCGAAAGCCCGGAAGGGGCCCCTTTATGCGAAAGGCTGGGGGCGGAGC
>CACZSB010000132.1 GCA_902783765.1 uncultured Lachnospiraceae bacterium | reverse complement strand
GCCCCGGCAATCGGACAGCCGTCTTCTTCCAGGGCTGCAATCTGAAATGCCTGTATTGCCACAACCCGGAGACGATACATCCCTGCCGGGGCTGCGGCGCCTGCGTGCCTGTCTGTCCGGTGGGGGCACTGAGCTGCGGTGAAGGCGACTTGCCGCAACCTCTCTGGCATCCCTCAAAATGCGTCTCCTGCGACAGCTGCCTGAAGGCCTGCCCCCATCTTTCCACCCCCAAGGTCCGGCACATGAGGGCGGAGGAAGTGGCGGCGGAAATCCAGAAAAGCGCTCCCTATATCAACGGCGTCAGCTTCTCCGGAGGCGAATGCACCCTCCAGCGGGACTTTCTGCTGGAGCTCATTCCCTTAATACGGGATATGGGCCTGGGGGTGCTGCTGGATTCCAACGGCACCTATGATTTTGAGCAGGATCCCGAATTGCTGAATATGATAGAAGGGGTCATGCTGGACATTAAGGCCGCAGATAAGGATTTCTGCCTGTCCCTTACCGGGGCGGGCCCGGAAATGCCCCTAAAAAACCTGGAATACCTTAAATCCGCGGGGAAGCTCACGGAGGTCCGCACGGTACTGTTACCGGTGGGAGAGGGGGACTTTTTTAAAAAACAGAACACCCTCACCGTCCTCAGCGTGGCGAAGCTTTTGGGGCCGGACATCCCCTATAAACTCCTGCGCTACCGACCCTTTGGCGTTCGGCAGGAGGGACTGGACCGATTGGGCAGTGAGATTCCCACGGAGGAGGAGGCCGAAGCCCTGGCTGAGCTGGCCCGCTCCCTGGGAGCCCGGGGACGGGTGATATGAGATTAGGAAAAGTGCCATCCCCTTTCTAATGTTTTTCTCATCTTTTCCGGATATGCTATACTGGAAATCAAGGAAATGAGAGGATATCACCATGAGATTGCTGCTGGCAGAGGATGAAAAGGATCTGAACCGTATATTAAGCAGGCGGCTTATTGAGGAAGGCTACAGTGTGGATGCCTGCCGAGATGGTCTCACCGCCCTGGATTACCTTCATGTGGCAGAGTATGACGGGGTGATTTTGGATGTGATGATGCCCGGCATGGATGGTTTCTCCCTGATCCAAACCATGCGTGAAAAAAGAATTAAAGCCCCGGTGCTCTTTTTGACCGCCCGGGATTCCGTGGCAGACCGGGTCAAGGGCCTGGATCTGGGAGCGGCGGATTATTTGATCAAGCCCTTTGCCCTGGAGGAGCTTATGGCCCGGGTCAGAGCCCTGATTCGGGGGGGCTTGCAGGCAGAGAGCAGCGTCCTGGAGCTGGCGGATCTGACCATGGACACAGCCGCCCACCGGGTGGAACGGGGGGGCCGCCCCATTGAGCTTTCCGGCAAGGAATATGCCCTGCTGGAATACCTGATGCTGAATAAGCATGCTGCCCTTTCCCGGGAACAAATCGAGAACCATATCTGGAATTTTGACTACGAAGGAGGCACCAACGTGGTGGATGTTTATATCAGCTACCTTCGCAAAAAGATCGACGACGGTGCGCCGGTCAAGCTGATTCGCACGGTCCGGGGCATCGGCTACCGGATCAGTGATATGGTGGGATGAAGCGGCGCAGTCTGCGCACTCGGCTTTCCCTGTGGATGACCCTCCTCATGACCTTGGTGGTGGGTCTTTCCTTTCTGGCAATTCGCTGGACCAGCAACCTGATATTAAGTGCGGTAAACCGGGATTATCTCCTGGATGCCGTTGAAGAAAATGCCGGTATGGTCCGTTTCCTTCCGGAAGCGGAGGACAGCACGGCTTTTCTTTATATTCCCTATGGGGAAGGATATTTGGCCATCGACACCCATTTCTTAAGGGAAATGGGTGATGTGCAGGCGGGTCTGTATGGGGCTGACGGAACTCTTCTATATGGGGAAAATCCTTTGGCCAAGCAGACGGGAACAACCGCCTTTAAAGAAACTAAAATCTGGCGTTTTTCCCATGAGGGCGCGGAGTATCTGTTCTATGACAGGGCCTTAAGCGAATGCGGCATTGAAGGGCTGTGGCTGCGGGGGGTGATTTCCGAGGGCGAAGTTATGGCGCCCCTGCGGACCATCACCCGTCTTTCCCTGATCCTCTTTCCCATTTTAATCCTTTTGGCGGCGCTGTTGCAGCAGTATTTGCTGGAAAAGGAACTGAAGTCTCTGCAGCAGATGGAGGCCACCGCCCGGCACATTTCCCGGGGAGAGGATTTAAAGGAACGGGTGCCCCTGGCCGGCGATGCGGAGGAAATCGCCTCTTTAACAGAGAGTTTCAATCGCATGCTGGACCGCTTGGATAACGCCTTTGAGGCGGAACGGCGCTTTACCTCCGATGCTTCCCATGAACTGCGGACCCCCACATCGGTGGTGCTGGCTCAGACAGAATATATTCTGGAACGGCCCAGGAGTGCGGAGGAATACCGGGAAGCTCTGGAGGTGGTGGATAAGCAGGGCCGCCGGATGAAGCAGCTCATAGACGACATGCTGGACTATACCCGCATGGATATGGCGGCGGAGCGTTATCCCCTTTCCGAGCTGGATTTTTCCGCCCTGACCCGGGAATGCGCCGGCGTCATGGCGCCCCAGGGAGAGGGGGCCTGGCGTTATGAGATCCGGGTGGAAGAGGGCATGATCATCATGGGTCACGAGGGGCTTTTGCTGCGGCTGCTGCAAAACCTGATTAGCAATGCCCTGCGCTACGGTGATCCGGAGGGCTGGGTCCGGGTGGTTTTGAAAAGGGAAAGCCGAGGCATCATTTTATCGGTTAAGGACGATGGGCCCGGCATTCCCCCGGAGGAGCAGGAAAAAATCTTTGAACGTTTTTACCGCTCCGACAGCGCCCGCAGCAGCAAGGGGACGGGGCTGGGCCTGGCCCTGGTAAAGAAAATCGCCCAGATCCATGGGGCGGTCATTGAATTGGAAAGTGAAGTGGGAGCCGGAAGCTGCTTTAGGGTTATTTTTCCTCAAAAAAATTCTTCCGTCTAATAATGCCTTAATATACGGCGGGTAGGATGGGGGCATAAAAGGACAAATCCTTACTGAAAACAAGGAGGAAAAGAAGATGAAAAAGAATACAATGATCGCTTTACTCATCACCGGAGCCCTGCTCTTAGGCGGCGGCGGCGTTTTTGCCGCAGGTCAGATCGCAAGGAGCAGCGCCATCAGCGAGGAGAGCGCTCGGAATTTTGCCTATGTGGATGCGGGGATCGCCCCGGAAGAGGCGGAGCAGGTCAAAACCCATTTCGGTTTTGAAAAGGGCCGCTTTGTTTACGAGGTGAAGTTTATTGCCCGGGGCATGGAATATGAATATGTGGTAGATTCCACCAACGGCCGAATTATCGACAAGGAAGCCGAGCAGATCTATCAGGTGGATCGGCGGGATGAAACGAAACCGGCGGCCACCACCCCCGGAGAAACGGCCCCCACGGAAACCCTGCCCGTGGCCAATGAAACGGAGCCCCAAAGCCCTCAGAACCTGATCAGCCTGGAAGAAGCCCGGGCTGCGGCGCTGCAGCATGCGGGTCTGAAGAATCAGGAAGTGGTATTTATCAAGACAAACCTGGACCGGGAAGACGGCTTTCTGGTTTATGATGTGGAATTCCTGGTGGACGGGAATATGAAATATGAATATGAGATCGATGCCTATTCGGGCCAGGTGATCAAGATGGAAAGCGAACGGCCGGATTGGGAAGACATGATTCGAGCCTCCATGAAGGCTTCGGAGGAGGCCTGGAGGGCGGCTTCCCGCGCCTCGGCTGAGATGCCGCCGGAGGCTTCCAGTATAGAGGTGATTTCTCCCACGGAGACTCTGCCGGCGCAGCAGCCCACCGAGACCACCCCGGCGCAGCAGCCCAAAGAGACGGTGCCGGCCACCACGCCTGCGCCGGTGCCCCCCACCACCGCTGCCCCGAAGCCCACGGCCACGGGAAAAGAAGATATCGGTGTGGAACGGGCCAAGCAGATTGCTTTAAGCCGGGCCGGCCTATCCGCCTCCCAGGTGGTGTTTGAAAAGGCCAAGCGGGAGTTTGACGATGGCCGTTGGATATATGATATCGAATTCTATATCCCGGGCAAAATGGAATACGAATATGAAATTGACGCCTATACCGGCGCCGTTCTGGAAGAGGATATCGAACCCTGGGATGATTAAGTGTTAATCCGCTGGGCCAGATCCGCCAGAGAAAAACCGGACAGGTAGGTAAAAATCAATTGATCCAGCCCCAGCCAGAGAGGGGTGGAAGGGCAGTCGGCCATGCGTTCGCAGGGCTGGCTGCCTTCTTTTTGGCAGCCCACCGAGGCCAGGGAGCCTTCCGTTAGGGAAAGCACATCCCAGGCGCTGATTTGACTGGCTTCCCGGACCAGACGATAGCCCCCCCGGCTGCCCCGGGCTCCGGATAAAATGCCCCCCTTCACCAGGGTTTGTACGATGGCTTCCAAATATTTTTCGGAAATCCCCTGCCGGGCCGCCACTTCCTTCAGCTTTACGAATTCATCGCCGGGCTGGGCGGCCATATCCGCCAGCACCCGCAGGGCGTATCGTCCCTTGGTGGAAATCAGCATCAGGCCTCCTCCTTTTCAAAAAGCAGGCTGCTCAGGGTCCGCCAGCCCAGCACGGCGCATTTTACCCGGGCAGGCATATGGGCAATATCCTCCAGGGCTCCGGCCTCCTCCAATTCCTCCATTTCCTCAGGACTTATGGAGTCCTTGATCATCCGCATGAACAGATTCGCCAAATGCTCCGCCTGGGGAATACTTTTTCCCAGCACCAGCTCCAGCATAATGTCCGCCGAGGCCTGGGAAATGGCGCAGCCGTCCCCGGTAAAGGCCCCTTCTGTGATAATGCCGTCTGCTACCTTAAGGCGCAATATAATATCATCCCCGCAGCTGGGATTCACTCCCCTCAGCTCGTAATCCGCTTCAGGCAGGGGGTGCTTATGCAGGGGCCGAAGATTGTGCTCCGTCAGGATCTCATTATAAAAGCTTCGATTATCAGTCAGCATATCCCATTTTCCTCCGTACACCGCTAAGGGCCGCCCCCAGCCGCCGGATTTCCTCCTCCGTATTGTAGAACATCAGACTGGCCCGGATGGTGGAATTTACCCCCAGATGCTGCATCAGGGGCTGGGCGCAGTGATGGCCGGCCCGGACGCAGAGGTTTTCTTCGCTTAATATGGCGGCGATATCATGGGGATGGACCCCCTCCAGGGTAAAGGTAAAGATACCGTGATGGGCCTCCGGGCTGTCCCCCCCCAGTAAATGCAGATGGGGCAGGGCGGAAAGGACCTGAAAAGCGGTGCGGGACAGGGCCTCTTCCCGGGCTACAATGGCCTCCCAGCCCAGGGCTTCATAATACTCAATGGCAGCCTGGAGCCCGGCGGCACCGGCGGCGTTGGGGGTGCCTGCCTCGAATTTATGGGGCAGCTCCGCCCAGCTGGCGCCATCCCGGCTCACATATTCGATCATTTCTCCCCCCAGCAGGAAGGGAGGCATTTTCGCCAGCAGCTTCTTTTTGCCATAGAGCACCCCCATACCCATGGGGCCTCCCATTTTATGGGCGGAAAAAGCCAGAAAATCCACATCCAGCGCCTGAACATCCACAGGCATATGGGGGACGCTCTGGGCCCCGTCGCAAATAAAGAGGGCGCCCCGCTCATGGGCCAGGGCTGCAAATTCCCGGATGGGGTTTTCCACCCCCAGCACATTGGAAATCTGGGTCATGGCCACCAGTTTGGTGCGCTCACTCAGGGCCTCTAAAAAGGCCTCCCGGCTAATATGGCCCCTATCATCGCATTCTATAAAACGGACCCGGGTCCCTGCCTTTTCCGCCGCCCTTAGCCAGGGCAGGAAATTGGAATGATGCTCCAGAATGGAAAGGGCGATCTCATCTCCGGGCTGGAGGGAAGAGCCCAGGCAGGAGGCCGCCAGATTCAGGGCCTCCGTGGCATTGCGGGTAAAAATGATTTCCTCCGGCTTGGCAGCGCCGATAAAACGGGCCACAGCCTCCCGGGCCCCCTCACAGGCCTCCGTGGCCCGCTGACTTAAAGGATATAAGCCCCGCAGGGGATTGGCGTTGGATTCTTCATAAAAACGTTTTTCCGCCTCTATGACACAGGCGGGCTTCTGGGCGGTGGCGGCGCTGTCTAAATAAGCCAGCTCCGGGTAATGCTGAAGCAGGGGAAAATCCCGGCGGATGGAAGGGTCAATCATGTTGTTCCTCCTGTAGTTCGGGGAAAAGCCGCTGCAGCGTCTTTTCATCGGGAATCATGCGGATCACATGCTCCATCCGGGCTCGGGCCATCATATCATAAATGGCTTCCCGCTCCATGCCCCGGGATTCCAGATAGAAGAGCAGGGATTCATCCAGCCGGCCGATGGTGGCCCCGTGATTGCCGCTCACATCCTCTTCGGTACAGAGAATCACCGGCAGGGTACGGTTTCGCACCGTATCGTCCATGAGAAGCACATCCTCCATTTCCGTGCCCTCTGCGCCGGTACAGCCCCGCCGCAGATCGATGGTGCCCCGGAAAATCTTTTCCGCACCCCGGGCCAGCACCCCGGCGGCTTTGATATCAGAACGGGAACGGGGCCCCTGGTGGATGATTTCGTAATT
Organism: uncultured Lachnospiraceae bacterium; assembly: GCA_902783765.1. Taxonomy (GTDB): domain Bacteria; phylum Bacillota; class Clostridia; order Lachnospirales; family Lachnospiraceae; genus UBA6987. The sequence continues at coordinate 1,347 of CACZSB010000132.1, read as the reverse complement.
CATATCCAGCTTTTGCCCCTTCTCCAGCCGATAAGCCAGCTGGGATTCAAAGGCGCTGGTCGCCCCTTCCAGCTGTGCCTTGCAGCCCTCGTAAAGGGGCCCGGCATTTAAATCCAGACGGATCAGTCGGCAAAGGGCCCCTTCTTCCAGGCTCAGGGCCAGATCGTTTATCAGCCGAAAGCCCGCCCCGTGACGATGAAGCTGCACCAAAGTCAGCCGGGCTCCCGCCTCCAGACGGATGCGGGTGAGAAGAGCCGCCAGCCCGGCCTCTTCGGAGCAGATATCCATGACTAAAACCAGTTCGCTGTCCTTCTCTAACACATAATCCCAGCGGCCGACGGCCTTGTCCTTTAATTCTATAAACAGGCGATGGGCCTCCCCTGCCCTGCTGCCTGCAGGGAGACGGTATGCCCGGACTCCGGTCTCTGCGGTGAGCAGCGCCCGGGCCAGGTCTTCTCCCGCTCCTCCGAAAAAGTCTGCGGAAAAAGGCGAAGCCGCCAGGGTCATAACCTCCTGAGGCCGTTCTTCCCGGCAGGCGGCTCCTGCCGCTATCCGGAAATCCTTCACACTGACCCCGCCGGCCTTCAGCCAGCTCATGGTAAGGGCGGGAGGGGTATTGATTATCATTTCATGGTTTGCTTGCATACGATCCTCCCCTTATCCGATGGCGCCCTTCATTTCCAGGCGGATCAGGTTATTCATTTCAATGGCATATTCCAGGGGCAGCTCCTTGGACACATTCTCCGCAAAGCCGCTGACAATCAGGGCCTTGGCCTCCTCTTCAGATAAGCCCCGGCTCATCAGGTAAAACACGGCATCGTCGCTGATGCGGCCGATTTTGGCCTCGTGGCCCACATCCGCCTTGTCCGTCATCACATCCATGGCGGGAATGGTGTCGGAGCGGGAGAGGGAATCGATCATCAGGGACTGGCAAGATACGGAGGACTTGCTGTTCTCCGCCTTTTTATCGATGACCACCGTACTGCGGAAGGTGTTGACCCCGCCGCTTTTGGAAATGGAGCGGGTATTCACAAAGGAGGTGGTTTCCGGTGCACTGTGCACCACCTTGCAGCCTGTGTCCAGGTCCTGTCCCGCCCCGGCAAAGGTGACCCCGCTGAAGTCGGAGCTGGCGCCCCGGCCTGCCAAAATGCTCATGGGATATAAATAGGAAACATGGGAGCCGAAGGAGCCGGAGACCCACTCGATGCGGCCGCCCTCCGCCACCCGGGCCCGCTTGGTGTTTAAATTGTACATGTTTTTGGACCAGTTTTCGATGGTGGAGTAGCGGAGCCGGGCATTTTTGCCCACATACAGCTCCACGCAGCCCGCATGGAGATTGGCCACATT
>CACZSB010000131.1 GCA_902783765.1 uncultured Lachnospiraceae bacterium | reverse complement strand
TTTCTTAGCTGACAAACCAAATCGCTGACCGTTACTTTAATCCGGAAGAAACTCCATAATGTCATCACTTCTGACATGGAGCGCTACACAAATGGCCCCAATCACATCCGTTGTTACATTTTCATCTCTGGCAAGTTTGCACATTTGATAATGCGTTATCCCCGCCAACGATTCCAAATCCTTTTTCTTCATGTTTCGGTCAATTAAGATGTGCCATAGTTTTTTGTATGATACTGCCATTTCTGTACTCCCCAGTTTAGGATAAAAATACGAAATCCACGCAACCTATTCTCTCAAAGAGACTATACCATATCCGTGTTAATACTTCAACATTTGTTTGAATAATCAGACTTATATTCGTAAAAATACGGTCAGAAAATGGTATAATATAAGGTCCAATTCAGCCGTCCTTATCTCAGCTCTTTTCATCCCACGGGCCGTGCGCATTTCATGGGCAAGGACTATTTCATGCTGCGTAGTAGCGATTTACTTTCCCGAAAGGAAATATAAGACTTAACCATGAAAAAGTTTCGTCAAAGTTTAGTTGACAAAAGAAAAAACCGTTGCCTCGCAACGGTTTTAGGTCTGGAGCATAGGGGACTTGAACCCCTGGCCTCCACACTGCCAGTGTGGCGCGCTCCCAGCTGCGCTAATGCCCCAAGCGAAGGCTATTTTACCACAGCCCCGCAAAAATGCAAGCACTTTTTCAAAAAGTTCAAAACTTGCAAAAAGTCAAATCAAAAGCCCGGTCAAATCCGGGCCACACCGCTTTCCCGGGCCGCCTGAGCCACGGCGGCCGCCACCGCCGGGCCCACCCGCTTATCAAAGGCGCGGGGAATAATATAATCCTCCGACAATTCCTCTTCCTTCACCAACTCTGCCAAAGCCTGGGCCGCCGCCACTTTCATGGCCTCATTGATATCCCGGGCCCGCACATCAAAGGCCCCCCGGAAAACACCGGGAAATGCCAGCACATTATTGATTTGGTTGGGATAATCGCTGCGGCCCGTGGCGATCACCCGGGCCCCCGCCTTCCGGGCCTCCTCCGGGAATATTTCCGGCGTAGGATTGGCACAGGCAAGAATGATGGCATCCCGGTTCATGCCGGAAACCATGTCCGCCGTCACCAGCCCGGGGGCAGATACCCCGATGAACACATCGGCACCTTCCATCATTTCTTTCAGGGAGCCCTGGCGCTTTTTCAAATTGGTAAGCTGAGCCATCTCCTGCTTAATCCAGTTCAGATTCTCCCGGCCCTGGTAAATGGCCCCCTGACGGTCGCAGAGGACTATATGCCGAAAGCCGGCGGACAGCAGCAATTTTACAATGGATATGGCCGCGGCACCGGCTCCGGAAACCACAATGCGTGCCTCTTCCTTTTTCTTGCCCACCACCTTCAGGGCGTTGGTCAGCCCCGCCAGGGTGATGATGGCGGTGCCGTGCTGATCGTCATGAAAGATGGGAATATCACATTTTTCCTTTAGTTTCCGTTCAATTTCAAAGCAGCGGGGAGCGGCAATATCCTCCAGATTCACGCCGCCAAAGCTGCCGGATAAAAGATAAACCGTGTTGACAAACTCATCCACGTCCTGGGTTTTAATGCACAAAGGGAAAGCGTCTACTCCTCCGAAGGACTTGAAAAGCACGCATTTTCCTTCCATCACCGGCATCCCGGCCTCGGGGCCAATGTCCCCCAGGCCCAGCACGGCGGAACCGTCGGTGATTACCGCACAGAGGTTGTGGCGGCGGGTGAGTTCATAGCTTTTGGAAATGTCCTTCTGGATTTCCAGACAGGGCTGGGCCACCCCGGGGGTATAGGCCAGGGACAGGTCTTCCTTGTCTGCCACGGGAACCCGGGAAATGATTTCGATTTTCCCCTTCCATTCCTTGTGAAGGCGGAGGGATTCTTCTGCGTAATTCATGGGTGATACTCCTTCATCGTATGGGATCCTTCGCTTACGCTCAGGATGACACTCAGTATTGCTGAGGCTGGCGTTAATTATTCAAAATCAAAATGATAGGGAAGGCTGAATTTGTCCCGCAGGGCTATCAATTCCTTTTGAATGGACTCGCCCACGGGCACGCCCTTTTCCTTTCGGCTTTGCCAGGCTTCCCATTCCTTTTCGCCTGCGGTATAGATCCGCTCTGCTCCCGGAGCCTTTTCCGAGGCCCGCAGCTGTCGGCAGATGCCCCCGGCGGTTTCCTTAAAAGTCTCCAGCCCCATAAAGAATTCCGGGTTGATCACAAAGAAGAAATGGCCCAGGCGGTACATGCAATCACTGCCGTCCGGATTCTTGCCGGATAGGGCTTTAAGATAGGGTCCCCCGGAAAGGGCCGCGGAAAGGATTTCCACAATGGCAGTAAAGCCGTAGCCCTTATAGCCCCCGGTCTCCTCTCCCAGGCCTCCCAGAGGCAGCAGGGCGCACTGCCCGGCCCGCATCTGCTTTAAGATCTCCCCAGAATCCGTCATGGTGCCCCCCGCCCGGGTGACTACCAGCCCCGGAGGCGTTTTCTGGCCGTTCCGGGCATAATATTCTATTTTCCCGTTCTGTACCGTGGAGGTGGCGCAGTCGAAATTAAAGGGAAAGGCCTCGTCCGTGGGCAGGGTAAAGGTCAGGGGATTGGTGCCCATCATGGGTTCCACCCCAAAGGTGGGGGCCACGGAGGGTCGGGCGTTGGTGCCGGTAATGCCGATCATACCCGCCTTTTCCGCCATGGTGGTCCAATAACCTGCAATGCCGTAGTGGGTGGAATTGAAGATACTGCCCCCGGCCATGCCGTAAGCCCGGGCCTGTTCAATGAGCCGCTCCATAATGTGGTAGCTGGCCACCATACCCAGGCCGTTGTGGGCATCCATCACCAGGGTGGTGGGGGTTTCCTTCACAATCTCCATTTCCGTAACGGGGAGCAGGGTGCCGTTTTCAATCCGATCCAGATAAATGGGCTTGAAACGATTGCAGCCGTGGCTTTCAATGCCCCGGCGGTCCGATTCCAGCAGCACATCGGCGCAGATGGCCGCATCCGCCTCCGGCACGCCGTAGGCCTTGAAAACATCGATCATAAATCGGTTCATGGTGTCCCAGGGGACACAGGGTCGCTTGTCCATAGGTTTATTCCTTCGATTCTTTCCTTATTCTTCTTTCATGCGTTCGCCCCAGAGCAGGGCGCAGTCCACAGCCAGGTGCCAGCCCTTCAGCTTCCGGGCCCGCTCCGTCTCAGGCATTTGAGGCTTAAACAGGGCCTCCACAGACCAGAAATGCTTGATTTCATCCCGGTCCTTCCAGAAGCCTGCCCCTAGCCCCGCCAAAAAGGCGGCCCCCAGAGCCGTGGTTTCCACACAGGCCGGACGGCTCACCACCGTTCCCAAAATATCGCTCTGGAACTGCATCAGAAAGTCATTTCGGGAAGCTCCGCCGTCCACCTGAATGCTTTTTAAAGCCAAACCGGAATCCTCCTCCATGGCGGCGCATACATCCGCCGTCTGATAGGCGATGGCCTCCAGGGAGGCCCGAATCAGCTGGGCCTTGGTGGTGCTGCGGGTCAGACCCACCATCATGCCCCGGGCATATTGATTCCAGTAGGGGGCTCCCAGCCCTGTGAAAGCAGGCACCACATATACCCCGCCGCTGTCCGCCGCCTTTGCAGCATAATACTCCGAATCCGGACTTTCGTCCAGCAATTTCAATTCATCCCGCAGCCATTGTACCAGGGCGCCGCTGACAAACACACTGCCCTCCAGGGCATACTCCACGCTGCCGTCGGCCCTGCCCAGGCCGATGGTGGTCAAAAGCCCCCGTTGGGAACTCACCGCCTCCCGGCCCGTGTTCATCAGCATAAAACCGCCGGTGCCGTAGGTGCTTTTCACCTCCCCCGGGGCAAAGCAGCACTGACCGAACAGGGCCGCCTGTTGGTCTCCCGCCGCCCCTGCCAGGGGAATGGCCCCGCCGAAAAGTGCAGGATCCGTGTAGCCATATAAAGTGCTGGAGGGCTTGACCTCCGGCAGTACAGAGCCGGGAATATGAAAGAGCTCCAAAAGCTCCTGGTCCCAGCACAGCTCGTGAATATTGTAAAGCATGGTGCGGGAGGCATTGGTCTGATCCGTGATATGGAGACGGCCGCCGCTTAAATTCCACAAAAGCCAGCTGTCCACGGTGCCAAAAAGCAGCTCTCCCGCTTCCGCCCGCTGCCGGGCTCCCTCCACCTGATCCAGGATCCAAGCCAATTTGGTGGCACTGAAATAGGCATCGGGAATCAGGCCGGTTTTAGCTCTGATTTTCTCTCCCCAGCCCGCCTTCACCAGTTCATCCACCATGGGGGCCGTGCGGCGGCATTGCCACACAATGGCATTGTATACCGGCTCACCGCTCTCCTTATCCCACACAATGGTGGTTTCCCGCTGATTGGTGACCCCAATGGCTGCAATATCCTCTGCCTTTAGCTTTAACTGCTCCATGGCCCGGCGGGCCACCTTTAACTGACCCTGCCAGATATCCTTGGGATTGTGCTCCACCCAGCCGGGCTGGGGATAGATTTGCGGAAATTCCTCCTGAGCCAGGGCGCAGAGTCTTCCGTCATGGTCAAATAAAATGGCCCGGGAGCTGGTGGTGCCCTGATCCAAAGCCAGAATGTATTGCTTCATATTCACCTCGTACAGCACAGGGGCGGGCATTGCCCGCCCCGCCCTATAATATTATTCGTCCTTCACGGTTTCCTTCAAAGCGCTCAAGGCTCCCGCCAATCCCTGGATTTCCGAAGGGATAATGATCTTGGTGGCCTGGCCCTCCGCCGCCTTGGCAAAGGCCTCCAAGGACTTGATCTGGAGCACCGCCTTGTCTGCGCCGGCATCCTTAATCAGCCGGATACTTTCTGCCTGGGCCTGCTGCACCTTCAAAATAGCAGCCGCCTGGCCTTCCGCTTCCCGCATCATGGCTTCCTTCTTGGCTTCCGCCCGAAGAATGGCCGCTTCCTTTTCCGCCTGGGCATCCAGAATGGCCCGCTCCTTGTGACCTTCCGCCACTAAGATCGTAGACTTCTTTTCACCTTCCGCCTGCAGG